>JAJQAT010000013.1 GCA_021203665.1 Bacillota bacterium | reverse complement strand
ATATAATGGTTGTATATTATAAGATAAGGAGAGAGATTGATGAAATCGATAAAAGAATTTGAATTTTGGTTTATCACGGGCAGCCAATACCTTTACGGCGAGGAAACGCTCGAACAGGTCGCAAAGGATTCGCAGGCTATGGTCGAGGGACTTAACGCGTCGGGCAAAATGCCTTGCAAAATAGTGTACAAGCCCACGGTAAAAACTCCGTCGGAAATCACAAAAATTTTTAAAGAGGCTACATATGACGACAAGTGCGCCGGCGTAATCACCTGGATGCACACCTTCAGTCCTTCAAAAATGTGGATAAACGGCTTAAAGGACTTCAAAAAGCCTTACTGCCACTTCCATACGCAGTTCAACCGCGAAATTCCGTGGGATGAAATCGATATGGACTTTATGAATCTTAACCAATCGGCTCACGGCGACAGAGAGCACGGCTTTATCGGTTCGAGACTCCGTATGCCGAGAAAGGTAATCGTAGGCTACTGGCAGGACGAGGAGCCGCAGACAAAGCTTTCAAGCTGGATGCGCAGTGCTTGCGGATACGCGCTCAGTCAAGAGCTTAAAATGGTTCGTTTCAGCGACAATATGCGTCAGGTGGCTGTTACCGAGGGCGACAAGGTAGAGGCTGAAATCAAGTTCGGTTGGGACGTTGAATACAGAGCCGTTGGCGATTTGGTTGACGTTTTAAACGAGGTTACCGAAGCTGAAATCGACGCGAAAATGGATGAGTACAACAGCCGTTACACAATGGATACGGATAATATTGCCGCTGTGCGCTACCAGGCAAAGGAGGAAATCGCAATCAGAAGGATTTGCGAGGAGTACGGCTACAGCGCGTTTGTTACGCATTTTGACACGCTCCACGGTCTTGAACAGCTCCCCGGTCTTGCCGCTCAGAATATGATGGCGGACGGATACGGCTTCGGCGCCGAGGGCGACTGGAAGGTTGCCGCGATGGACGCTATTATGAAGTCTATGTCCGAGGGTATGACCGGCGGAACGGCGTTTATGGAGGACTATACATATCATCTTGAAAAGGGCAACGAGCATATTCTCGGCGCGCATATGTTGGAGGTATGCCCGCTTGTCGCGGCGGATAAGCCTAAAATTCAGGTACACCCGCTCGGTATCGGCGGCAAGGGCGATCCCGCAAGACTTGTATTCGACTCAAAGAACGGCGACGCTATCGTCGCGTCGCTTGTTGATATGGGCGGCAGGATGAGATTGATTGTAAACGATATTAAGGCGTGCAATCCTCTTAAACCTATGCCGAATTTGCCCGTTGCCGGAGTTATGTGGAAGCCGCTTCCCTCTCTCGAGGTATCCGCGGAATGCTGGATAAAGGCGGGCGGCGCTCACCACAGCGTGCTTTCCTACGACGTTACCGCCGAGATGATGAAGGATTGGGCTGAAATGATGGGCATTGAGTTTGTTCATATAGGCGCGGATACAAAGGTCAGCGACTTTGAAAAGGAGCTTTTCTGGAACGATATAGCTTACAAGCTGAAGTAATTTCAAGCATATACTGCGGCGGGTTTTGCCCGCCGTATTTTTTCTAAAGCATTTTGATAAAAATTTTTAAAGGAGGAAAACGTCATGGGAATATCGTTCAGATGCGATGATTATATGTACAGCTATGCCGCCGCGAATCCGCCCGGACTTACCACGCATTCTCATAAATATTATGAATTTCTGCTTTTTCTGAGCGGCAACGCGTCATATATGGTGGAAAGCTCGTCATACAAGGCAAACCGAGGCGATGTTTTTGTCACGCGTCCCGGCGAGCTGCACACCGTGTCGTTTAATTCCGACGAGCCGTATGAGAGGTATTTTATACAGGTGAGCAGAGAGTGGATTGAAAAAATACCGTATGACCTTTTAAGCGGTATCGACCGCTTGAATTACGGCGAAAATAACCGTATTCCGTCCCGCATTGCCGAGGAGTACAATCTAAAGGAGTTCTTTGAAAGCATCCATTATTATATGGAAAACAAGCTTCCCGAAAGCGAGGTTATGATACGCACGTACATAATTCAATTTATCGCTAAGGTAAACGCGATAATGCTGAGGGAGCCGATAAGCGAGGAAAGCGAAAGCAAGCTTATCGCGAGCATTAAAGAATATATTAACAATAATTTTGTAAACGGCATTTCCCTTGACGAGCTTGCGGGACACTTTTATATGAATAAATATCATATGTGCCATATTTTTAAGGACGAAACGGGACTTACTATCAAGGAATTTGTAAACACGCGCAGAATTGCGAGAGCCAAGCAGCTGCTGCCGAAATACAAATCCGTAAAGGACCTGTACGCCGCCTGCGGCTTCAGCGATTACTCCACCTTTTACAAAACCTTTAAAAGATTTACGGGAGTTTCTCCGACGAAGTTTTTGAATTAGCTGCACAACAAAAAGGCTGTAGACGTTTTATGTCTACAGCCTTTGTTTTCTGCTGTTTACAGCTATCATTTCCGCTATTTTTATTCCGTCAACAGCCGCGGACATTATTCCGCCGGCGTAGCCGGCACCCTCTCCGCAGGGATAGAGTCCCGCTATGTTTGACTGCATCGTTTTTTTGTCTCTCACAAGCTTCACCGGCGACGACGAGCGTGTTTCGGGTCCCGTCAAAACCGCCCCGGGGCTTGCGAATCCGTGCAGCTTATTGTCCATTTTTATTATAGCCTCGCGCATTGAGTCCGTGATAAATCGAGGAAATATCTCGTCCATGCTTGTCCAGCACACATCGGGTCTGTATGACGGCTCAACATCGTTTCTTCCGTCGTTTTCGATGCCCAAGAAATCTCCCACCCTCTGGCAGGGCGCGTCGTAATTTTTGCCGCAAAGCTCGAACGCTCTCCGCTCTATTTCACGCTGAAAATACATTCCGGCGAGCGGGTCGGAGGTCTTGAAGTCATCCGGTGTAACATTCACAAGCAGCGCGCTGTTGGCGTTTTTTCCGTCGCGCGCGAAGCAGCTCATACCGTTTGTGACCACTCCGCCGTCCTCGGACGCGGACGCGACGACGCTGCCGCCCGGGCACATACAAAAGGTGTATACTCCCCTGCCGTTATCAAGATGCACCGCCATTTTATAATCGGCGGCGGGCAGCCTTTTATGCTGTCTGCCGTACCGGCTTTTATTTATCATCTCCTGCGGATGCTCGATTCTCGCGCCTACCGAAAAGCTTTTTTGCTCCATTGCGATATTCCTGTTTTGGAGCATAAGAAAGGTATCGCGCGCGCTGTGTCCTACCGCAAGCACTATATTATCCGTTTTGATTTCGTACTCGCCGTCCTCGCCCTGCACCAGCGCTCCGCGCACGGCTCCGCCGGAGGTTTTTATATTTACGAGCTTGCTTGAAAATCTTACATCGCCGCCGAGCCTTTTTATTTCCTCGCGTATCGCGGACACCATTGTATACAGATTATCCGTTCCTATATGCGGCTTTGAATAATAAAGTATCTCCTTGGGTGCGCCGTGCTTATAAAATTCCTCCAATACCTTGCGTATGCGAAAATCCTTTATGCCCGTGGTGAGCTTACCGTCCGAGAATGTGCCGGCTCCTCCCTCTCCGAACTGCACGTTCGACTCGGGATTTAAAAATCCCGCCTCAAAAAACGCCTCAACGTCTTTCTTGCGCTCCTCAACGCGTTTGCCGCGCTCAATAAGTATCACCTTGTAGCCGTTCTGTGCAAGCGTAAGCGAACACATAAGTCCCGCCGGTCCCGCTCCGACTACCACTACCGGATTTTGCAATTCCCCGCCTTTCGGGAACACATACGGCTTTTTTTCGACAATTCGCGCGTTTTTTATTTTCTTTACAATGCGTTCATCGTTATCCGTTTCAATGTCAACCGAATAAACATAGTAAATATTCGGCTTTTTCCGCGCGTCTATGGATTTTTTCGATATTTCAAAGGACTTTACGGATTTTTCGCCGACAAGCTTTAAAACCTTTTTTCTTAAATCGGATTCCGTATCGTCCAGACCGATTTTTATGTCTGAAATCCTTATCATATATAACCACCTCGTCAGGAGAATATCAGGTTTACCTTTGCCGCAATCGCCGTTGCGAGCTTTTTATGCTCTTTTTCGTCCATATGCACACCGTCTATCGGCGAGGCTGCCGCCGCCTTTGCCGCGTCCATAAAATACACGCCCTCGCGGCGGGCGACCTCGGATATTTTTTCCGCCAAGCAGCGCGACTTGATAATGGATGCCTCGCTGTATAATTCGCTGAATATCGAGTGCTTCATACAATAATCGCGTATTAAAATCGGTGACACAAGCAATATTTTAGGTCTTTCCGCGCCGAATTTACCGCGGCACTCTTTCACATACATACTTAATGTTTCGGCAATCTCGTCGGGCGTAAAATTATTGGAGTTTAAAACATCGTTGGTGCCGAGCATTATTATTATCAAATCAAAATCATTTTCGCCGGCAAGATATTTTTCTCTGAACACGTCTATTCCGTCCGTGCCGTCGCCCGCCTTGACCCTGTTTCGCGCCGCTCTGCCGCATACGCCGTCGCTTATTATCTCACAGTCCTTCAGCATACCGCGCATCGCAACGGGCCAAGGCTTTTCAAGCTGCGAGCAATCCACGGGGTTATGTCCCCAAGTGTTTGAATCTCCAAAGCAAAGAATTTTTTTCATATTAATTTATCCCTCCGTGTTTTCTAAAATAAACCTGCATATTCTGTTCTGCGCCTGCTTGCCCTCCGGCAGCATTCCGACAATCGCCCAATCGTGAAACAGTCCCTTTCCCTCGTGTATTTCAAGAGGAATGTCAAAACGGCGTATCTCGTTTATCACGTCGCCGATATAAGCGTAAAATATCTCATTTGTGCCGTAGTAAAGAAGTATGGGCGGAAAGCCGGTAAAATCGGTATACGCCGAGTTATACGCGGAATCGTCTGCGGACATTTCTCCGCTCCAGTATTTTTTTATAATATCCACCATTCGGCAGGATATAATAACATCCTTTTTCTCAAGCGCGCGCATTTTTTCATCGTTTTTTTCAATTCCGGCGCCGGGTGAAATAATAACCATAGCCGACGGCTTTTTACCGCTTCGCTCGCACATACTTACGCCCAAAGACACGCCCGCGCTGTCGCCTATGACGGCTATATTTTTCGGAGAATGACGGCTCGTAATATCCTCGTAAGCCTTGTCAAGCCACGCGCACGCCTCGGGGAGCGTATGCTCCGGCGCCAACGGATAAAACGGCATATACAGTGCCGCGCCGGTGTTTCTTACAAGCCTCGCGGCGGTGTGAAAGTGAAAAATCGTCGGACACAGCATACCGCCTCCGCCGTGGATAAACACTATTACTCTATCCGACGCGCCGCCCTTTGGCTCAATCTTAAAAACGGGTCTGCCGTCCGTAAAGGTCTTGGACACCTTGAACATTTTATACAGAAAATCGGGCACATCGTCTATGCGCCAATCCCTTTTTATAAGCTCTATAAGCTCGTCCTCCGGCAGGGAATACAGCTTTTTCATTCCCATCGGCTTTACCAATTCCTTTAAAAGCTTGGTTTTCAATTCGAATTGTCCTCCGTCTGTTCTTTTTAGCTATGATTATTTTACCACTATGAAAATAATTTGTCAAATCCGCGTAAATTTTTCTAAATCTCTATTGACAAAGCACGGTAAAAGGTATATTATCTAAATAGTTGATAAAATCAACAGTTGACAAAGTAAACATTTTGTCGAACAAGGTACTTATTTATGCAAGGATTTGTATTCCGCACGGGGCGGGCGGTCGATAATATGAAATCCGGTGATTTGAAGCGGGAGATAAAAATGCGGAGTAATGAATATGACAAGGAACTGAACGATATAGTCGGAAGCGTTTTGAATACTTGGGTGCGCTTTGAGGGCGTTATGCGGACGACGATGATGTCCGGCTCGCTTACGCATAGGGAATTTGCCGTTTGCAATATGATTGAAAATTCAACGGAGCCGGTTACGGCAACCGAGCTTTGCGAAAAGCTTGCCATGCATAAATCCCAGATGAACCGTACCCTTTCGGAGTTGGAAAAAATGGGAATAATAACGCGCGAACGCTCCGTCGAGGATAAGCGAAAGGTATATATAAGGCTTAACAAGGACGGCGCAGACGCATACTATGATATGAACGGGAAAGCGCTCGCGTATACCGAAGCAGTGGTTGAAAACATAGGCACAGACCGCCTGATGCGTATAAAGGACGCGTTCAGCGAGGTCTCGGACGCGCTCAGCGTTGTGACAAAGCCTGAGCGGGAAAAGGAGTAAACATATGGAAAAAATTATAAACGGAACAGCATACGAGTGTTATCCTCTTAACACGTCGCAGACGTTTTTGTATTACACGCAGCTCGCGTACACGGATAAGGTCGAGTCGCTTAATATAGGTATGTCGATGCAGTTTAAGGGCGATTTGGATTTCGACGTTTTGGCGGACGCGGTAAAGGACGCGTACAAGAGGAACGAATATTCGAGAATTTGCCTTACCAAAGAGGGCGAAACGTTCTTGCAGTACATTCTTCCCGAGGATGACAGAACACCCGAAATCGTTGATTTATCCGATATGAGCGAGGACGAGGCATATAAAACCATAGACAACTGGACAAGACAGCCTTTTAACATTTGGGAATCAAAGCTCAATTACATCAGGTTTTTGAAGCTCCCGAACGGCAAAAGCGGATATTACATAAACACCTATCATTTGCAAATGGACGCGTATTCAACGCAGATGTTTTTATACGATATTCTTGACCTGTATCTTGCGAAAAAGGGTCTTGCGCCCGAGCCGAAGCCGATGCGCTCATATGTCGAGGCGCTTAATAAGGAGCTTCAATATAACGGCAGTCAGCGTCAAATAGAGGACGTGATGTTCTGGAAAAACGAGATTGATAATTTCAACCCGATTTTCACCGATTATATTCGTCCGTCAAGACTTAAGGAATTTCGCGAAAAGACCGGCAATCCCGAGCTTCGCGCGGCGGGCGTGTACGGCGTGCAGTCCGAGGGCAATGTTATAAAATTCTCGCTTACAGCCGAAGAAACAAAGCAGATTACGGATTTTGCGGAGCAAAACAAGGTCAGCGTTCCGTGTATACTTATGACCGGTCTAAGATGTGCGCTTTCGAGCTTTAACGAGCGCGAATCAAACATATCGTTCAGACTTATGCTTAACCGCCGCGCTACGCTTCTTGAAAAGCGTTCCGGCGGCACAACGGTAAACTTTGTGAATATGCGAACCGATGTCCCTGAAAACACAAGCTTCCTTGACACTGTAAAGAATTACGCGGCGTATCAAAATCAGATATTCAAGCACAGCGACCTGAATTATATTAAGCTTTTGCAGCTACAGGCTGAAAAGGACAAGAATCCTCCCCTTTACGTTTACGAGGCTATAGGATTTTCGTATTGGTCGCCGATGGCGCACGCCTTGCCCGAGGATATAAAGAACAATATGGATTTGGTTTTGTACAGCAATCACGCGTCACAGCAGAATTTGTATATATCCATATTCCACAGACCTCAGGACAACGCGCTTGAATTCTGCTTTGAATACCTTATGGTTGAAAAGCCGGAGGAGGATTTGAAGGACCTGTACGCGGCTATGAAAAAGTCAATGCTTATGGGCAGTGCGAACGGCGATGTAACGCTCGGAGAAATATTGGACAATTTAAACTGATTAAATGAATCAAAAAAGAAAGGATAGAGAGCTATGTTGGAGAAATTAACAGAAATTTTTATGGATTATGTGGAGATTGAGCCGGAGGACGTAAAGTCGGAAAGCTATTTTTCGCAGGATTTGGGATTTAACTCATACGATTTTATGAGTATGCTCACAGGCGTTGAGGACGAATTCGGAATTAATATTCCCGAAACTGAGCTTGCCAATCTGTTTACGGTAAACGATTTGATGAAGTACATAGAAAGCTGCAAGTAAGGAGAAATTATGCAAGAAATTAAAACTTTAAAGGATCTTCTCCACAACGCGGCTGAGCGTTTCGGCGACAAGACATTTTTAAAATACATAAAGGGCGGCGTAGTCAAGGAAAAGAGCTTTAAGCGTCTTGAGGAGGACGCGGCGGCGATTTCCTCAATGGTTACATATATGTCGCCGTCGGGTCCGTGCCACGTTTCGCTTATCGGTATGACGACATATGAATATATAGCGGTGTATTTCGGCATAGTCGGCGCGCAGTGCGCCGCCGTAAACCTTGACGCGAAGCTTTCGATTGAGGATTTATGCTCGCTTATCACGAGGAGCGACAGCAAAATAGTATTTTTGGACAACAATTATATAAAATACGCGAACGCTATACTGAACCGCTGTCCTATGGTTCACTGTATAATCAATATGCAGTCGGACGAGAGCGGCGACAATACTCGCTCGCTGCGTATGATGATGAAAAACGTGTCGCGTTTGGGCGGCGCGGCGCAGCTTATAAACGCCGACCTTAAGCGCGAGCCGAGCGCGGAGGACTGTGCGACGATAATTTACACATCCGGCACAACGGGCGTTTCAAAGGGCGTAATGCTGAGCCACGCTAATTTGGTTGACAATGTGTTTTGTTCAGAGGATAAGCTCGATGAGAATGATGTAAAGCTGACCGTACTTCCGATAAATCACGCTATCGCGCTTACCGCCGATATTTTAAACGGACTGCGCTTCGGGTACACGATTTGCATTAACGATTCCGTTATGCGCCTGGAGAAAAACCTGAAGCTGTTTGAGCCTACCACTATGATTGTGGTGCCGATGATTGCGGAATCGCTTTCACGCCGCGTCAAGGCGAAAAACAAGCGTATAGGCGATATGAAAAAAGCCGCGCGGGAGGTATTCGGAAAGAATTTTAACTTCATCTTCACCGGCGGCGCGCCGCTCACGCAGGAGCTTATAGACACGTATACCGAAATGGGCTATGAAATTCGCCAGGGCTACGGTATGACGGAGTGTTCGCCCAAGATAAGCACAGGTGTTCCGGGCGACCCGTATCAGGACAGCTGCGGACGTCTTTCTCTCGGATGTGAGGCGAGAATTGTCGATGGTGAGCTTCAGGTTAAAAGCCCGTCCGTGATGATGGGATATTACAAGGACGAGGAAAATACCGCCCTTGCCTTTACCGAGGACGGATGGCTTAAAACCGGCGATTTGGGCAGCATTGCCGAGGCTGACGGGCATAAATTTATATATATCACCGGCAGACTTAAGAACCTTATCATAACCGACAGCGGCGAAAACGTATCGCCCGAGGAGCTTGAGGAAAAAATAAGCGCCGAGGACGTTATATCCGAGGTTGTCGTTTACGAAAAAGACAACAAGATAGTAGCCGAGATAATACAAAATCCCGACGTTACCGGAACGGATGTAACAAGCGAGGCGGAGAGCATAATCCAAGGCGCGATTGACCGAATAAACGAGGGATTGCCGCTTTACAAGCGTATCCAAACGGTAAAAATGCGCGAGGAGGATTTTGAAAAAACAACATCAGGCAAGATAAAAAGAGCCGCGCTGAAATAAAATATACAAAAAGCCGCCGCACCGTTAAAGGTGCGGCGGCTCAGACTGTAGACAAAAGTGTCAGGCTATACCTTTGTAGCCTGACACTTTTGCA
>JAJQAT010000119.1 GCA_021203665.1 Bacillota bacterium | reverse complement strand
CCCTTATCTGATGAGTTCTGCCCGTTTCCAAAATACACTCGACAAGCGTATATTGACCGAAGCGCTCAAGCACGTTAAAATGCGTTATCGCCTCGCGTCCGCCGCGCACAACAGCCATTTTCTTTCTGTCGGACGGGTTTCTGCCTATCGGTTTATTCACGGTTCCGCTGTCCTCCTTTATATTCCCGTTCACAAGCGCGACGTATTTGCGCATTGCCTTGCGTTCCTTTAGCTGCTCGGACAGCTTTAAATGCGCCTCGGTGTTTTTTGCGGCAACGATAAGTCCCGAGGTGTTCTTGTCTATTCGATGGACTATTCCCGGGCGTATCACGCCGTTTATCGCCGAAAGCTCATTCCCGCAGTGATACGCGAGTCCGTTCACAAGCGTCCCGCTCTCGTTGCCCGGCGCGGGGTGGACGCACATTCCCTGAGGCTTGTTTACGACGATTACATCGCTGTCCTCATATACTATGTCAAGCGGTATATTCTCCGGCTCGGCAGACAGCTCCTCCGGCTCCGGCACATCTATTGTTATTTCCTCGCCTCCCGTTATTTTGTATTTCTTTTCAAGCGGTTTCCCGTTAAGGGTAACAAGTCCGTCCGTACACAGCTTGGCCGCGTAGCTGCGCGATATATCCGAATTGTCGGCTATGAATTTGTCAAGTCTTTCGCCGGTGCTTTCCAAAACGGCGTCAATTTTTATTTTCCGCATTTTTATCCTCTTTATCGAACCAAATAACATATACCACAAGCAGTGCCGCGCCTACCGTAATGCAAATATCCGCGATATTAAACACGGGGAAATTAATAAACGCCGTCTTTATATAGTCCACGACAAAGCCGCGGAATATTCTGTCTATCGCGTTTGCGAGCGCACCGGAAAACATCAGCATAATCGATGCTTTCAAAAGCGGATGCTCGGGCTTCTTTTTTATCCAATACACTATAACTCCGACGCAAAATATCACGGATATAATGCTTAACAGCGACACCTTTCCCGACAATATCGAAAATGCCGCGCCCTTGTTTTGAACATATGTTATATCAAAAAGATTAAGTATCGAAAACGCCGTATCGCCGACGCTCATACCGCTTACCACAAGATATTTTACCGCCTGGTCAGCCAATATTATAATAAGTGAAGCAATCAGATATATCATATATTTTTCTCCCGATTTGATATGTATTCAAGCGCCGAATAAATCTCCTCCCCGCGGACGTCGGTTGTCTGCGTTACATCGCCTATCCTTGTGGGCAGGACAAACTTCAGCTTTCCGGCAATCTTCTTTTTGTCCTTGCGCATAAAGCCAAGCACGGTTTCCCTTTCGGGAAGACGGACGCGAGTCTTAAAGCCGTACAGCTCAAGAATGCTTTCTATGCGGTTTAAAACGCCCTCGTCTATCATACCGCGCTTGTACGCGATATACGACGCGCCTATCATACCTATGCCGACACATTCGCCGTGGGTCATTTTAAAGTCGTAAGCCGACTCCACAGCGTGCCCTATTGTATGACCGAAATTGAGTATTGCCCTAAGTCCCGTTTCTCTCTCGTCGTGCATAACAACGTCCGCCTTAATGGAGCAATTTGTTCTGTCCATTTTTATAAGCGTCTCGCTGTCAAGCGTCTTTATAAGAGAGATGTTGTTTTCAAGATAGTCGAAAAAGCCGCTGTCGCGAATTATTCCGTGCTTTATAACCTCGCCCATGCCCGAAACAAACTGCTCCTTGGGCAAGGTTTTAAGCGTGCTTACGTTTATATACACAAGCCTCGGCTGGTGAAACGCGCCCAAAATATTCTTGCTTTCCATAAAGTCTATTCCGGTCTTTCCTCCGACGGAGCTGTCCGACTGCGAAAGAAGCGTTGTAGGCACCTGAACAAAGTCAATTCCGCGCATAAATATCGCGGCGGCAAATCCTGCCATATCTCCCACAACTCCGCCGCCGAGCGCCACAATCATACTCTTCCTGTCCATTTCATGCTCAATGCAGGCTCCGCATATTCCGAGTATCGCGTCCATACCCTTGTTTTCCTCGCCCGCCGCGAAGGAATATACCGCGCTGTCATAGCCGCTTTCCTTTAGAATTTCATCGACCTCGCGCGCGTACAGCTTTTCAACATTGCTGTCCGTTACTATCAGCAGCTTTTTCGGCGCGCCTATATCCTCCATCGCTCCGGCAAGTCCGTTAAAGCTGTCAGTGAAAAGTATATCGTATGAATTTTTACCTAAATCTACAAATAGTTTTTCCATATTAATCCTCCTTTTTGCTTAAAGCTGCAAAGACGGCACCGCGTTAAGCGTCATATCCGCAAAGTCATTTTCAAGGTAACCGTAATATCCCGCGCACGCTATCATAACCGCGTTATCCGTGCAAAGCACCGGTTCGGGATAAAGCACGCTTATTCCCTTTTCCGCCGCCGCAAGCGTCATCTTTTTCCTCAGCGCGCTGTTAGACGCAACGCCTCCGGCAAGCGTGATTATTTTGCTGTTCTTTTTAAGCGCCGCCTCTATGGTATGCTCACACAAAACATCGGTAACGGCGTCCTGGAAGCTTGCGGCTATATCGGCTTTATTGTATTCCTCGCCGTTTTGCTCTAATGTATGCAGGTAATTTATAACCGCTGTTTTAACCCCGCTGAATGAGAAATCAAGTGAATTTTTATCCATTCTCACCCTCGGGAAACGAACAGCTGCGGGATTGCCCTCTTTGGCGAGCTTATCTATAAGCGGTCCGCCCGGATAACCGAGTCCGAGCACTCTGGCAATTTTATCGAACGCCTCGCCCGCCGCGTCGTCGCGGGTTCTTCCCATTATTTCGAATTTTGTGTAATCCTCGACGCTGACTATATGGCTGTGTCCGCCCGACGCCACAAGGCATACAAACGGCGGCTCCAAATCCTTATGCGCCACAAAATTAGCCATTATGTGTCCCTTTATATGATGAACGGGTACCAAGGGCTTATCAAGCGCGAACGCGAGCGCCTTTGCCGCGGACACGCCCACAAGCAGCGCGCCCACAAGTCCGGGGCCGTAGGTGACGGCTATCGCGTCTATATCATCAAATGTTACATTCGCGTCCGAAAGCGCCTCGTCTATCACGTCGTCTATCACCTCGATATGCCGTCTTGACGCGACCTCCGGTACAACGCCGCCGAACTGCTTATGTATCGCTATCTGCGTGTTTATCACGTTTGACAAAACCTCTCTGCCGTCGCGCACAACAGCCGCGGCGGTTTCGTCGCACGAGCTTTCTATTCCAAGTACAAGCACTTTATCACTCCTCATTATCCGCGAGTTTTTTGGTCTTTATCCAAGCGTCCTCGCCGTTATCGCTGTAATATCGTTTTCTCTCGCCTATTATATCAAAACCGTACTTAATATACAACCCCTGAGCCGCGGTATTGCTTTTGCGCACCTCAAGAGTGAGTATCTCGAGCTTTAAATCCAATGCAATTTTTATCATTTTCGCTATAAGCATACTTCCGACGCCGCGCCGGCGGTATTCGGGCAATACGGCGACATTGGTTATGCCGCCCTCGCCGGAAACATTCCAAAATCCCGCGTAACCCGCGCAATGCCCCGAATCCTTCGCGACAATATATACGGCAAGCTTATTCGACATTTCATCCCTCAAAGACTTTTCAGACCACGGCAGGGCAAAGCATTTTTTCTCAAGCTCCGCGATTTCCGCCACGTCGTCCAAGGTCATTCGCGTTATTTCAATATTCATATCAATCCTTTTTTTGCATATCGGCTATTTTCTCCGCCGCGTCCACAAGAGCGTCGTATATCTGCCGGGCGGTTTCCTCATATTCCTCCAAATCGCCGCCGTAAGGGTCCTGTATATCGCCGCCGCTTCCCGCGTATTCCGAAAGCGTGTACACCTTGCCGCCCGCCATAGGCTCAAGCAGCTTTTTATGCGCCTCGGTCATCGTGAGTATCACGTCGCACTGTCTTATCAAATCCTGCGTAACGGGCTGGGTTCTGTGTCCGCTCATATCTATTCCGTATTTCGCAACCGCCTTTACCGCATTTTCGCTCGCGCTCTGCCCGTCCTCGGCGAATATTCCCGCCGATTCGATAAACACGTCCAAATCATTTTCGACCGCAATTTTATCCATTATCGCCGCCGCCATCGCGCTGCGGCAGGTATTGCCTGTGCAAACAAACAATATATTCATTACTCATTACCTCCTACGTGTATAACTCTCTGCGCCGCCGCTTTATATAATCTGTTTTTAACCGCCAGACCGTATCCGCCGTCGTCGCAAAATTCCGCGAAAACGACCTCCGCGCCAAGCTCGTCGAACTCGCGCAAGGCGGCAAACAAATTTTGGGCATACTCCTTATTTCCGCTTCCGACGGACAATATCACGGCATTGTCATAATCCGCGCCGTCCATTGTCATAACTCCGGCGATTTTGCCGTTTACACCCTTTAACAGCTCCTTTATTTTTCTGCGGACAGCCGTTATTTCGCCCTCGACCACTGTCACCTCGGCATTCGGCGCGTAATGCTTATACTTCATTCCCGGGCATTTGGGCGCCTCGTCCGCCGCAATCGAGCGGAGTATGTTTTTATCTATTTCCGCTTCAATTCCGGCGTTTTTTAAATCCTCATATGTCACGCCGCCCGGGCGGAGTATAACGGGCTTTTCGCCTGTGAAATCGATTATTGTCGATTCAACTCCCACCGCGCAGGAGCCTCCGTCTATTACAGCGTCTATCCTGCCCGTCATATCGTTTATGACGTGCTTCGCTTTTGTGGGACTGGGCTTGCCCGAAAGATTCGCGCTCGGCGCGGCTATGGGTACTCCCGCCGCTCTTATAAGTCTTTGAGCGGTTTCGTGCGACGGAAAGCGTATCGCCGCGGTGTCAAGTCCCGCCGTAACATCGTCGGGTATGCACGGTTTTTTCTTTAAAATGACGGTTATGGGTCCCGGCATAAATTTATCTATAACCGTTTTTGCGCTCGGCGGAATTTCCGCCGCGATTTTCTCTATTTGGTTTTTATCGCAGATATGCACTATCAGCGGATTATCCGACGGCCGCCCCTTTGCGGCGTATATCTTTTTCGCCGCGAAGGCGTCAAGCGCGGACGCTCCCAGCCCGTACACGGTTTCCGTCGGGAACGCGACAAGTCCGCCGTTTCTTATGATTTTACCCGCCTCGTTTATATCCTTTTCATCTGTTGATAATATTTTGGTTTCCATTGCTCTCTTCCTCAGTTTTGGTATTCCTCAAGCATCTTGTTCTTAAGCGTCCACAGCTTTTCGGATAAATCGACGTAGTAGGTATGCGGATTTTCAAAGCGCTTTACCTCGTCCCAAAGTCCGTCAATCTCCATTTTGCAGTATTCGCGCAGTACGTGAATATCCGGACTTTCATACACGCATTTACCCTTTACAAATATCGGCTTTAAAAGCTCGCGCGAATAGAAATCCGTAACGGTCTTTTTCTTCCACGTATGCTCGGGATCGAATATCGTATACGGCTTAGTGTCGTCTATGCTTTCATCGTGCATTGTGATAACGTCCGCAAGGGCGCTTGAATCCTTTTTGGAATACAATCTGTGCACCTGTTTAAATCCGGGCGTTGTAATCTTTGCTACATTCTCGCTTATTTTTATTTTCGGAACAATATTTCCGTCGGAGTCCTCTGCGGCGACAAGCTTATACACTCCGCCGAACACCGGTTCGGATTTCGACGTGATAAGCCGCTCCCCGACACCGAAGGAATCAATCTTCGCGCCTTGCAGAAGCATATCCCGTATTATATACTCGTCAAGAGAATTTGACGCTACTATATTGCAATCGGGATAGCCCGCGTCGTCAAGCATTTTTCTGCATTTTTTTGACAGATACGTTATATCGCCCGAATCGATACGCACTCCCTTGGGTCTTGCGCCCATAGGCTTTAAAACCTCGTCAAAAACCCTAATCGCGTTGGGTATGCCGGATTTCAGCACATTATAGGTATCGACAAGCAGCGTGCAGCTTGTCGGATAGTTCTTTGCGTAGGCATAAAACGCGTCATACTCCGTGTCAAACATCTGTACCCAGCTATGCGCCATTGTGCCGAGCGCCGGCACTCCGTAAAGCTTGTCCGACAAGGCGCACGCCGTGCCGTCCACGCCGCCTATATACGCCGCTCTCGCGCCTATCAAAGCGCCGCTGTAGCCCTGAGCGCGTCTTGAGCCGAACTCCATAACCGCGCGGCCGCCGGCGGCGCGCACTATTCGGTTCGCCTTTGTGGCTATAAGGCTCTGATGATTTATTGTGAGCAGTATCATGGTTTCCACAAACTGAGCCTGAACCGCCGGGCCTCTCACCGTCACAATAGGCTCGCCCGGGAATATCGGTGTTCCCTCGGGAATTGCCCATACGTCGCACTCAAATTTAAAGCTCCTCAAATATTCTAAAAATTCCTCTTTAAACATTCCCTTTCCGCGCAGAAATTCAATATCGTCATCGGTAAAGCTTATCTCGCTGATATATTCAATCATCTGTTCCACGCCCGCCATTACGGCAAAGCCGCCGTTGTCGGGTATTTTTCTGAAAAACATATCAAAATATACGATTTTGTCCCTGTATCCCTCCGAAAAAAATCCGTTCATCATAGTAAACTCATAAAAATCCGTGAGCATTGTCAAATTTATTTCGCTTTTCATAATCCATTCTCCTTTGCGAACCTCTTTACTCGGGCTTTACCCTGACCGCCGCCCTTACGCCATATATATTATCTACATTTGTATGAAGAATAAACCCGTCGTTTTTCATATATCTCTGCATCTTGTCGTTATATCCGTAGGGACACAAAATCCAGTATGAGGAGCTTACGTCAATGGTTTCCATCATATCCAATGTGGGGATAAACACAATATCGTCCACATAGTATTTATATGCCGTTTCACTCAAATCCGCGACCTCTCCGCGCGTTGCGCTCCAGTAATGAGTGTGATTTCCGCTTACGGCAAGCTCTCTGTCGTTATAGCTCAGCATTACCTCGTTGCGCTGTGTTTCTATCCTCGCAAGCTCGTCCATTGTGAACTCACTTATAAAATCCGAATTAAGCCATTGCCTTAAATCGCTTGTTTCCCACATATTATTTTCATCGTCAAAAATGCGCTCCGTCACGCAGTCCTTTGTGACAAGAAGTAGGCTGCCGTCCTCATATTCTCCCATAACCTCCCATATGACGGTTTTGCCGTTATAGGTTCCGAACTTCACCGTCTCTTTCGCGGGTTCGATTTGCAGCGCCAAAACAGCCGCCGCAAGAACGGATAGGGATATTACCTTGTTCCTTGTTTTCATACCCACAATTCCGATTATAATTCCCGCGAAAAGCACGTCCATACAATTTGAAAACAGGAACATATGCTTCATTATATCAGCCTCGCCGTTGCCTAAAATCGGCAGACACATATTTATCCAAAGTCCGGCTATTAGCACGTACATTGCCATAATCAAATAAGATCTCTTCTCGTCCGTTTCCTTCTTGTTCCTGACGAGGTACATATGAATTAATATAACGTAAACCGTCATTATAATCGCAATCGCGAACACGATAGCCGGCGTATAAAGGAATTTCGACGCCACTCTTAAATTGCTCCACGCACTGTAGCGGTTTGAATAGTCCATAATAACGGTTTTTGAATTTCCCAAATTGAGCGGTCTGAGGGATGATGCCTTGTCTATAGAAAACGCCACCTTCTTTAAAAATCTTATCGGGTGCTTTAAATAGAAAAACGCAATATCCGCCTTGGAAACATTGTCATAAAAATCCTGTTTGAATTCCTCCGTTGTTATATCTATGGGATATTCGTCAGCCTCCATATACGCGTTCGTGTTGACAAGCGGAAGATATTTCTGGTCAATACCCAGCTCCGCGAGATCCTCCTCGGGAGTTTCGCTTTCCTTTACCGCTCCGAAAAATACCGACTGATATGTTGTATCATTGTGCATCCACTCGGGTATGCTCATATAGAGATTGGCAATACACAATGCCGCCAATACCACCGAAATGCCGACGCCTATCTTATACCGCCTGTCCTTTCTCAAAAATACGAATGACAGTGCCAAAAGCGATACTATAATAGAATACGGCACGTTGGCAAGCTTTGATCCCGCGAAAAAGTACAGTGCCACAAAAAAGCACGCAACCTTGGGTATTGTGGGTCTTTTGTATATTAAAAGTCCCAGCGCTATAAGCATCATCAGCGCGACATATTGAAGCGGCTCGCCGTAAAGCGAATTGAAATACAGCAAATATCCCGAATCGCAGAACATTATTATAAATATTACAAAGACGGTGATTTTAATTTTCCGCGGAAAGTCGGCGAAAAATGTAAATATTCCCCATGCCGCCATCGACAGCATCAGTATATATATAAGCGCCAAATAGAATATATCGTAATGCGTTTCATCTCTTACGAGAATCCAATTCACAACGAAATTCATTATCTTGGAGGCTTTTATTATAATAAACTGCGGCGATGAGTATATATCCTCCTCACTGTTTGACTCGCAAAGGTACGATATTTTTTCGAGGAACGAATCGCCCTCTATATTCATTTTATAATCCTGCTTAAAAAGATAATAATAATTGTCCTCGTCCTCGTATTCCATATTGTTTACAAGCATAACGCGTCTGAAATCTCCGTTGTCGGAAAGACCTATATTATCTCCCAAATAAAGCACGCAAACAGAGAGCGCAAAAACTATAATCGCGCCCACAAGAGGAAATATTCTTTTGTTTTCCTTTAATGCAATCATAATTTTCTCTCCGCGCCTCGCCTTTGCCGAAACATCAAAACGGGCGGAAAAACTCCTTTCCGCCCATCAAAATTCTATTAA
Organism: Bacillota bacterium; assembly: GCA_021203665.1. Lineage (GTDB taxonomy): Bacteria > Bacillota > Clostridia > UBA1381 > UBA1381 > Hominilimicola. The sequence goes on along the minus strand of JAJQAT010000119.1, from coordinate 780 downwards.
AATGAATGACCGCTCTTTCTGCTGTAGCCTCCCGAACGCTTTGAATCATTATTGCGTCTTAGGGTCTGCATTTTTTCATCGCTGTCCTGCTTGAATTTTGAAAGCTTATCTTCAAAGGACAAGCTGTCCGATGAGGACATTCCCCAATCAATATTCGCCGGACGCACGGGGCCTTTGCTTACCGGTGCCGATTTCTTTGTCTTTTCCCTTTTTTCGTCAACCGCCTGCTTTATCGAAAGGCTGATTTTTCCCGATTCGTCTATCTTGATAACCTTTACCTTTACAACATCGCCCTTTTTTACGCATTCATTTATATCCTTAACATATCTTGAGGATATTTCCGATATATGCACCAATCCGGACTGCTTATTTCCTATATCCACGAACGCGCCGAACGGCATCACGCTTACAACCTTACCCTCAACTATACTGCCAACTGAAATCATATTGTTCCTCTCTAATCCGTTTATTCACCCGATACATCCACAAAAATCTTAGCGTTGTTCTTTACAAGTCCGAGCCTTTCGCTTGCCATTTTTTCTATGTACTCATCGGTATTAACCTTGTCTTTTAGCTCCTTAACTTCCTCCTGACGTTCCTTTTCATATTCGATTTGGTCCGTCAGCTGCGCAATTTCCTCTTTTCCGGCGTTTATCTGCGGTATCTGCATAAGTCCCTTAAACGCCATTCCTCCCACAAGGAATACGAATATTGCGATTTTTATCGCCCTTTTATGCTCGCCGATAAAATCAACGATTTTATTCTTGTATTCGTTAATCA
>JAJQAT010000106.1 GCA_021203665.1 Bacillota bacterium | reverse complement strand
ATTAAATTGAGATGTAATTTGAATAAAAAAATTAAAACGGAGGCAATGATTTTATAATGAAAAATAATAGGTTTATTTCCTTACTTTTAACGGGACTTTTAGCTCTCGCGCCGCTGTCGGTTTCACTCGCGGCACCCACTCCCACACCCGACACCTCTACCTCTACGGTAACCTCGCCCGACGGCACCACAAGGACGGTAACCTCCGACGGCGACACCGTTGAAGAGACGTCCGCTCCCGCGGACGACACCGCCGCCGCGGATTACGACGATGATTACACCGCCGACACCGATTCCTCGGGCACGGACGATTACGGCGAGCAGGGCGCTGATTACGACTCGGGTTCAGTTTCTCTTGAGGACGGCGTGACAATGGAGGACTCCTCTCTTACGCCGCCGACTATTTCCTACGCGCAGTCGGCAATGCTTTTGGACATGGATTCGGGACGCATACTCTACAGCAAAAATCCCGACGAAAGAGTTTACCCCGCAAGCACAACAAAGATTATGACGGGTATTCTCGCTTTGGAGCTTGGAAATATGTCGGACACGGTAACCGCGACATACGACGCGCTCAAGGACATCACTCTTGAGGATTCGCATATGGGCATACTCATAGGCGAGGAGCTTACAATGGAGCAGCTTGTAAACGGAATGCTTGTTTACAGCGCGAACGACGCCGCTAATGTTATAGCGATACAGATTGCCGGCTCGGTGGACGCGTTTGTTCAGCTTATGAACGAAAAGGCGCAGGAGCTGGGCATGACCGGAACAAATTTCGTAAACGCCTGCGGCACTCACGACGACAATCACTACACCACGGCGCGCGACCTTTCCATTCTCGCGCAATACGCAATGCAGAACGAGCAGTTCCGTGAAATCGTTAAAAAGCCGATATACAATATCCCCGCGACCAATAAATACAGCTCCGAGCGTATTCTTGTAAACACAAACCTCTTCCTCGGCACATCGCGCTCGACATATTATTACTATCCGCCGGCAATCGGCATCAAGACGGGTCACACCTCCGAGGCGGGCTATTGCCTTGTCAGCGCCGCCGCGTATGAGGACACAGAGCTTTTGGCGGTGGTTATGAACTGCGCTAACGCGGACACAAAGGAGCAGGCGTACTCATATATCGATTCAAAGAGCCTGTTTGAATTCGGATTTGACAATTACACGCACCAAACGCTGGCTACCGTGGGCGATATTATTTACGATTCCAAGGTCTATGAGGCAAAGGACGATATGCGCGTCGCGGTGACCGTCGAAAGCGACGTATCCGCTCTTATCGCAAACAAGGAGGGCAGTATTGACGAGGTTGAAAAGGTCATAGATATGCCCGAGCAGATAGACGCTCCGATTACAAAGGGCGACGTTCTCGGAACCGTAACGTATACCTATAAGGGCAATCAGATCGGATCGGCGAACCTTGTCGCCACGAACGATGTTGAAAGAAACAATCTTCTCCATGTTTTCCATATCATCCTAAAGGTGCTGACAAGTCCGTTCTTCTTCATACCGGTAATACTTCTTATTATACTGATACTCTTCTCAAGGCATCAAAAAAAGAAGCGCGAAAGAAAAAGACGCATCCAGCAGCTTAAACGAAACAGGCAGCGTATGTCGCCGGATAACGAAACCGGCACGCGCACGCCGAACAGAAACGCGTCAAGAACGGAAAGAGTGGGACGCGAAACAAAGGGTTCAAATTCAAGATACAGAAAATAAAAAATTAAAAAATCGGCGCTCAATGAGCGTCGGTTTTTTTCATAAACTCATCTATTAAAATTTTCGCCTCGCCGAACGGGTTTTCACTGCTTACATAATGTACGCGCTCATCGCGCCGAAACCACGTAAGCTGTCTTTTCGCGTAGCGTCTGGAGCTTTGCTTTATAAGCTCCGCCGTTTCGTAAAGGCTCATCTTCCCGTCAAGGAAGTCCATAACCTCCTTATAGCCTATGCCCTGCATGGAATTAAGCGGCTTGGTATATCCCATATCCCTAAGACGCTTTACCTCGTCAACAAGTCCGTCCGCAAGCATTATATCAACCCTGCGGTTTATTCTGTCATACAAAGCCTCTCTGTCCCAATCGATGCACAGCATAAGCGGATTATATCTGCTTTTGGCGCGCTTTGTTTCCTCCTGATGCTCGGAAATCGGCTTGCCGGTGACCTTATAAAACTCAATGGCGCGTATTATGCGCCTTACATTGTTCGGGTGAAGTCTTTGCGCCGACACCTCGTCAAACTCCGCGAGCTTTCGGAGCAGATATTCTCCGCCCTTTTGCTCCGCCGTTTTTTTCAGCTCCCCGCGCAGCTCGTAATCGGCGTTCATCTCGCCGAAGGTCACGTCGTTCACAACGGAATTGATATACAGTCCCGTTCCGCCCGCCATTACCGGCATTTTGCCGCGCGAATATATATCGGCAATTATTTTATGCGCCGCCGCGGTATAATCGGCTACGCTGTACTCCTCGTCCGGCTCAAGAAAATCAATCATATGATGAACCGCCGCCGCTCTTTCCTCTTTTGTCGGCTTGGCGGTGCCTATATCCATATATTTATAAATCTGCATACTGTCCGCGCTGACAATCTCGCCGTCAAGATACCGCGCAATATCTATCGCAAGTCCCGTCTTTCCCGACGCCGTCGGACCCGCGACCGCTATTAAAGGGATTTCAGACAATTCTCTTAAACTCCTTTTCTATTTCTTTTTTGCTCATCGTTATTATTATCGGTCTGCCGTGGGGACAGGTATTGATATTCTTGAGCCGTAAAACATTTCTGACAAGCGTTTCCATCTCGATTTTACTCATACGCATATTCGCCTTGACCGCCGACTTGCACGCAATGGTGTATAAAAGCCTTTGCTGTTTCTCTGTTATAAGCTCCTTTTTGAGCGCCTCGCCCTGCGAGACAAGCTCAAGCATAAGAGGCTCAACCTCGCCCATTTCCACCTCGCCCGGGACGGCGCGTATGATGACGGAATCCTCTCCGAACTCCTCCGACTCAAAACCTACATTGTCAAAAAACCGCTTATTGTCGCGGTAAGCCGCCATTTCACCGGCGTTCAGGCTGACAATGACAGGCTCTATGAGCATCTGCGAAAACGCCTGCTTTGATTCTATCTCCCTTTTTAATTCCTCATATTTAAGCCTTTCGTGAGCGGCGTGCTGGTCGATTATCATCATTTCCCCGCCCTTTTCGGCTATAATAAACGAATCGAATACCTGACCCACAATTTCAAAATACTCGTCCGCGAATACCGTTTCCTCCGCCGTTTCGGGTTTAGTGTCCCCGTCATCGTCCGGTATCAGCGGCTTTATTTCTCTTTTCGGCGATGCGAGCGAAACCGTTTTGGGGACAGTAAAATTATCCGTATTTTTCTCTTTTATAAAATCGGGCTTTTGGTAAAAGCCGTTGTCCGATTTAGTGTCCCTCAAGCCGCCTGTTTTAGTGTCCCCGCTTTCCTTTAAAAAAGGATTTTTGCGTGGATTGTAATCGGGTGTTTCGGGACGTCTTGTCATATTCCTCGGCAATGCCGCCGCCATATCGGAAAGATTTAACTGCTCCTTTGCCTCGTCACGTTTAAATTCCTCCGTTGTTCTCTCGATTTTCGGCACATTCGGAATAGCGTAAAGCGCGTTCTTAACGCCGTAATAAACCGCGTTATAAACCGCCCTTTCATCGGAAAATTTAACCTCCAACTTGGTGGGATGCACATTTATATCTATACACGACGGATTTATTTCTATATTCAGCACAGCCATAGGGAATTTGCCTATCATAATCTGATTTTTATAAGCGTTTTCCAATGCCGCCGTAATCGCCGCGCTCGTTATATATCTTTTATTCACAAAAAAGCTCTGGTAATTGCGTTTCGGTCTTGACAGCGTGCCCTTGCCGATAAGACCCGTCACCTTTATTCCGTCCGCCTCATATTCAACCGGAATTGTGCCGTTGGCGTAATCCTTGCCGTACACGGTATAGACGGAATTTTTCAGTGAATTATCTCCGGGAGAGAACAGCTTTTCCTTGCCGTCCGTAATAAGCTTAAATGAGATTTCCGGATGCGCGAAAATAAACCGCGTCATTATATCGGTTATATATCCCGCCTCGGTAGCGTCCTTTTTCAGAAATTTGCGTCTTGCCGGAGTATTGTAAAACAAATTTTCCACCAAAACCGAGGTGCCGTTCGGAATACCCGCCTCATCGGAGGAGAGTATCTCGCCGCCGCGGCAGGTCACGCATATGCCGATTTCGTCCTCGGCGCGTTTTGTATACAGCTCCGTTTCCGAAACCGCTCCTATGCTCGACAGTGCCTCGCCCCTAAAGCCGAGAGTATAAATAGCGTCAAGGTCGCCGCTTGTACGCACCTTGCTTGTCGCGTGGCGCAGAAAGCATATTTTTGCGTCCTCCGCGCTCATACAGCTGCCGTTGTCGCTGACGCGCATATACACGCTCCCGCCCTTTTCTATCTCAACGGTTATCAGATTCGCGCCCGCGTCTATGCTGTTTTCCACAAGCTCCTTTATGACGCTTGCCGGACGCTCCACAACCTCGCCCGCGGCTATTTTATTGGATACCTCAGTGTCAAGTAAATGAATTTTTCCCATTTTAAATCTCCTTGGCTTTATTGGACAGCTCATATAGCTTGTTCATCGCCTCAATCGGCGTGAAGGTCGTAACGTCCATCGTTTTAAGCTCGTTTGCGATTTCGATTGCCGCGCCGTCGCCAAAGCCTATCTGATTGGTCGGCTCCGGTTCCTTTTTCGTATGCTCGACCGCGATTTCATCGTTCTCAATCTTACGCAAAATCTTCTTCGCGCCCTTTATTACCTCCTTGGGAACACCCGCGAGCGCCGCCACCTCTATGCCGTAGCTGTCGTCCGCTCCGCCGCGAACAATCTTTCGCAAAAATATAATATCGTCGCCGCGCTTTTTCACGGCTATTCTGTAATTTTTAACTCCGTCAAGCTCGTCCTCAAGCTCGGTAAGCTCGTGGTAATGCGTCGCGAAAAGAGTTTTCGCGCCGATTTTGCGCTTGTTATGAATATACTCCACAACCGCCCACGCTATTGAAAGACCGTCAAATGTGCTTGTGCCCCTGCCGATTTCGTCAAGTATAATCAGCGATTTGGATGTGGCGTTTTTCAATATGTGGCTTACCTCGCTCATTTCAAGCATAAACGTGCTCTGTCCCGATGAAATATCGTCCGACGCGCCCACTCTTGTGAAAATTTTATCAACAATTCCTATTTTAGCCGATTTCGCCGGCACAAAGCTGCCTATCTGCGCCATAAGCGTTATCAGAGCGACCTGACGCATATATGTTGACTTACCCGCCATATTCGGACCTGTGATTATAAGCATTCTGTCCTCGTCGGTATTCAAAAGAGTATCATTCGGCACAAACATCGTTTTCTTCGACATTTTTTCCACAACGGGGTGTCTGCCCTCGGTGATTTCTATTTTTCCGTTATCGGAAATTTCCGGCATTGTATAATTATTCTTGTACGCCGTCTGCGCGAGCGACAGCAGAACATCCGCGGTCGCAATTATGCTTGCCGCGCGCTTTAAGCGCTCTATCTCCTTGCTTACACTTACTCTCACCTGCTCAAACACATAGCCCTCAAGCGTCGCGATTTTTTCCGACGCGCCGAGAATCGTATTTTCTATTTCCTTAAGCTTGGGCGTTATATATCTCTCGCAGTTTGCAAGCGTTTGTTTCCTTATATAATGCTCCGGCACGTCCTTTATATTCGACTTTGTAACCTCGATATAATAGCCGAAAACCTTGTTATAGCCGACCTTCAGCTTGCTTATGCCGGTCGCGGCGCGTTCCTCGCTTTCAACCGACGCGAGCCACTTCTTGCCGTCGCGCATGGCAAGGCGGAGCTTATCGATTTCCTCATTAAATCCCTCTTTTATTACGTTTCCGTCCCTCAGGAGCGAGGGCGGCTCGTCCGCTATCGCTCTTTCGAGCAAATCACGCACATCCTCAAGCAGGTCAAAATTCCTTCGCATATCCGCAAGCATCGGTGATTTTACGGTGCTGAGGGTGTATTCAAGCTCCGGCAGCTTTAAAAGCGTCATCTTCAGCGCGATTAAGTCCCTCGGCGTCACCGTCCCAAGCGACACGCGGCTTATGATTCGGGATATGTCGTATGTTCCCGCAAGCACCTCCGAAAGATCGCCGCGCAGCATAACATTATCCGTAAGCTCCTTTACCGAATACAGCCTTTTGTTTATCTCAATCGGATTGAGCAGCGGCTTTTCCACCCACTGCTTTAAAAGGCGCGCGCCCATCGAGGTTTCGGTGTTGTCCAATACCCACAAAAGCGAGCCCTTTTTCATTTTGTCGCGCATGGTTTCCGTTATTTCAAGATTTCGGCGCGTGTTCACGTCAATATCCATATATTGATTCACCTCATAGGTGTTTATGGTATTGATATATGTAAGACTCGTTTTCTGAGTATGCTCAAGATACACTATCATCGCGCCCACCGCGCATACGGAATAGGGCTTATCCGCAAGTCCTGCTTCGGACAGAGAGCTTTTCCCGAACATATTCAGTATTTTTTCCTCAAAAAGCGAGCTTTCAAAAAATTCGTCCTTGCATTCGTCCGGTGTTATATGAAATCTCAATTCCACCTGTCCCGACAGCTTGTCCGCCGCGACGCTGTTTACAAGTATTTCCTTTGGCTCGTAACGCGCAATCTCGTTAAGCGTTTCGTCCGCGCCCTTGATTTCGGTGGTGTAAATCTCTCCCGTGGAAATGTCCGATACGGCAAAGCCGAAAATATCCCTTTGGCTGTATATTACGGCAAGATAATTATTCGTTTTTTCGTCAAGAAGCTCCTCGTCAATAACGGTGCCCGGCGTGACAACGCGGATAACCTCGCGCTTTACAATGCCGCTTGCCGTCTTCGGGTCCTCAACCTGCTCGCATATGGCAACCTTGTAGCCCTTTTCTATCAGCTTCGCGATGTAAACCGAGGCGCTGTGAAACGGAACGCCGCACATAGGCGCGCGCTCCTTCATTCCGCAGTTCTTGCCTGTAAGCGCTATTTCCAGCTCCTTGGAGGCTTTTATGGCATCGTCAAAAAACATCTCATAGAAATCTCCCAGACGGTAAAACAGAATACTGTCCGGATATTCCTCCTTTGTTTTCAGGTACTGAGCCATCATCGGCGTCATTTGCTCTTTTGCCATTTCAGCTTTCTCCTTATCTCTCTTGTGTTCTTTTTGCGGCAAAAAGAACCAAAAACTCTCCGCAAATTATGCTGTGTTTTCTATCGTCCGTATCCCTCATCCGTCACCCGCCTTTGGCGGGTGCCACCTTCCCCTCGGGGGAAGGCTTATTTGAAATAGCGGCAATTATAGTTAGCCTTCCCTTGGGGGAAGGTGTCGGCGCAGCCGACGGATGAGGGATTGCACTGTATTCAAAATTAAGCAACATTTTTGGCTATGCTCTGCAAGGCTCTCCTACTTATGTGAACGATTTGCCTTGCAAATCGTTCACCTTTAACAAGGGAGGCTCACGCTCGCCGGAAATTATGCTGTGTTTTCTAAAACGCTCAGAATTTAGCGTATATCGGGCGTTATTGTTTGCCGCCGCGTACATACGGTACGCAAGGTAAAGAAAACGGTCGATAGACGCAAATTATGAGCGTTTTAGCAGCAGCCGCCGCAGGTGCTGCAATCATGCGTGCAGTTCGGGTCCTGACCGGTAATATAGAAATTCAGCACTTGATTAATTTGATTGACAAGAGCGTCGAATGCCTGCTTTGCCTCTATATATCCGCTTATAACCTCGGACTTTGAAACCATTTCCTCAAAAGCCTCGTTATTCTTTTTTATCGCCTCTTCACGGGAAATTTTTTCATTCTGCATATCGCGGGCAAGGTTCATTCTCTGCAAATTAAACGCCTTTAAAAGCTCCTGTGCCTCGTCGTTGTTCGCCTGTAGAATTTCCGCGTTTTTTACGTTCTTCATTTCCTCGCTGTTTTGAATCATTTCTCCGAGTTCTCTTGTTTTTTCAATTATTTCGTTCATTTTAAATCCTCCATTACTTCGCCATTCAAACTCCACGTATGAGATTCTGTAATCTTTACGTTTATATATTTTCCAATAAGGGACTTATCGCCCTTAAAGTTTACTATTTTTGAGCTGTCGCATCTGCCGGACAGGACGTTTTCATCGGTCTTGCTGACTCCGTCGACAAGCACCCTTTCAACGCGCCCGACATACGCGTCGTTTTTGCGTTTTGAGATTTCGTTCTGCGCCTCAAGCAATCTGTTGAAATTCTTGTGAATTTCATCGTCGGTAAGGACAAAATCCAATTTCGCCGCGGGCGTTCCCTCGCGCCTTGAATATATGAAAGAAAATATATTGTCAAATTCCACCTTACGCAAAACATCGAGAGTTTCCTCAAAATCCTCGTTTGTTTCCGTGGGAAATCCCACGATTACATCTGTGGAAAGCGCGATATTCGGAATTTCCTTCTTAACCCTTTCGATTTTTTCAAGATATTCCGCCTTGGTATATTTTCTGTTCATCTGCCTGAGGATTTTATCCGAACCCGCCTGGAACGGAAGATGCAGCTGCTTGCACACCTTATCGCATTCCGCGATTGTGTGAATGAGCTTATCGCTTAAATCCTTCGGGTGCGACGTCATAAAGCGTATACGCTCCACTCCGTCTATATCGTTTACCATTCGGATAAGGTCGGAAAAATCCGTTTCCGTATCGAGGTCCTTGCCGTAGGAATTTACGTTTTGCCCGAGAAGTGAAATCTCGGTGCAGCCCTTTGCCGCCAGCTCCCTCACCTCGCGCAGTACGGCGTCGGGAGTTCTGCTCCTTTCGCGTCCGCGCACATACGGTACTATGCAGTACGAGCAAAAATTATTGCAGCCGTACATCACCGATACCCACGCTTTATTCGCGTCGTCGCGCAGCATCGGAATATCCTCGGCTATCGCGCCGTCGCTCTGCTCTATATCAACGACAGTCTTTTTTTCGTGCATAGCCTTATATAAAAGCTCCGGCATTTTATACAGCGCGTGAGTGCCGAAAACAAGGTCTACATGCTCATGCACGCTCTTAATCCTCTCGGTGATATGCTCCTGCTGAACCATACAGCCGCATATGCCGATAATCATATCCCGACGGTTTTCCTTTATATGCTTTAAAATTCCGAGTCTGCCGAAAACCTTCTGCTCCGCGTTTTCACGGACGGCGCAGGTATTATATATAACAACATCCGCCGCGTAGGTATCGGAGGTAAATTCAAACCCCGCCTCCTTCAGCATACCGCGTATGCGTTCGGTGTCGTTCTCGTTTTGCTGACAGCCGTAGGTTTCCGTAAGCGCAAGCCTCGGATGACCGTTTTGCGCGGCATAGCGCATATTTTCCTCCTTCAGCTTCATTATAAAGCCTTGCTGGCGCGCTGTCTGCTCCTTTGTAATCAGTTTTGCCATTTATATTCTCCTAAATTTTAAATCAGAGTATTATTGTATCATATCTCACCGGATAATACAACTTTAAAATTCATAATCGCATACGCGTCTTTCGGACACGTTGGGACGCACATACATCGTTCCGACCGTCTTATGCGCAGGGTGATTTTGATATTCGTTTAAATCCTCGGCGCTTTTAAACGTGGACACAAGCACCACGTCGGACGCGGCGTCCGATGTTTCAAAATTAAGTCCTACCTCTATATCGACCAAAACGTCGATTTTATCCTTAAGCGCCTCAAGGTTTTCCTTTATCGCCCTTGCCTTTTCCTCTTTATCGGGAGCCTCCGCCATTCGCCACATTACAA
>JAJQAT010000002.1 GCA_021203665.1 Bacillota bacterium | reverse complement strand
TGATATAATAATGCTGAAATTAGGCGGTGAGGAATTTGAAACGAACATTTAAAAACGTCTTTAAAAACGATTATAAATTATATATTGAGCATATATGGGTAAGCGATAACCTTTTCCCCGCCGGCAGGAGCTTTATTGTCGCGGCTTATATCGCATACGGAAAAGGAACCCTGATTATAGGCAACGATACTGTACGCGTATCGCGCGGTGATTTTGTTATGGTAAATCCCGATGCGGCATTGGAATGTATCAGGGACAACGAACACGGTGACGAAGCGGTTTTTGAAATTCATTATATTTGCTTTGAAAGAGATTTTTTCAACGGTGCTTGGGAGCAATTTGCGGATGAATTTCCGCAGCTTGAGAATTTTGTAAACGGCACCGATATGTATATTCGAGGTGCGGATAATGAAAATTTTGAGCTTCGCGACATTATTGTGGAAATGATTCGGGAATACTACGGCAATATGCAGGGCAGAAAAATTGCCTTAAAGGGTTGGGTTAATGTGTTTGTAACGACAATGTTCAGACTTTGTGGAATGCCGGAAAAGAAAATTTTCAGTAAAAATATGCTTGTTGACCAAACGATACGCCAAATACGAGAGTACATATATCAAAATGTCAAGCCTAGCGAGCTTGCCGCGCACCGTTATGTTACCCGCGAGCATTTGGGGCGAGTGTTTAAAGAGGAAACAGGGATGACACTGACGGAATATATCAACAAGCTAAAGGTTGATATGATAAAAGATATACTTCGAAATACTGACCGGCATATTGAGGATATACCGCTGCTTTTCAACAGCAATGCAAAATACATTCAAAAAATTTTTCGTAAGTACACGGGTATGACGATGCGCGATTACCGAGCAAAGCACCGAAAATGACATATCATTTTTAGGACTGATATATCATAAAACTATCTTGTTTTTGGATGGGGTTTTCTTTACAATATATTTAAGAGGAAAATTTATAGGAGCGGACTTTTGACCGTTCCGCACGGAATTTTTATTGTAAAGGAGACGCATTATGAAAAGAATTGTAAGTATTCTGTTATCCGCAGCTATGCTTGTGGCGGGAATAACCTGTGTAAGCGCAGCGGAAAGTCCCATTACGGGTACTGCCGAAACGGGAAAATACACTTGGATATTCGGCGAAAACGCCGATGGCACAGCTGGAACGACATATGATTTAACTGACGAGGATTACGCAGATATACGCGTATCACTTGGCTCGGGCGACAGCATAACGTCAAGCGGAATATGTTTTTCAGCCGCAAGCGTTAAAGAAACGGATTCAAGCGGATATACAAGCGTAAGTGACACGGGAAGATATATTCTTATTAAGCCTGTGTACAGCGGCACGCTATATATCACAACGAATTTTCCGAGTGCCGGCACCAGTCAAAGCGGAAGATTTTATTGTTATGATTTTGGCAATGCTACCGATTTTGATACAATTACAAACAGTTACCTATCAACATTATATAAAAACGTAACCGGCTCTTCAACCACTACAAGCCAAACGACAAGCGCGTCGGTTACAAGCACAATTACTGTCGAAGCGGGACATATATATGCGCTGTATTCATACATATACAACAGCTCAAAGGTAAATGTCACCGCTCTGTATTATACAAGCAGCGACATAACAGCGCGGACAAACGCGCCGACTATAAACGAACCCGTAAGCTCAACCGATACGGCAATTTCGGGAACCTGTCCATCGGGTGCTGCGGTATCTGTTACCATAAATGACGGTACGGCGCAGGCGGCAGAGGTCAGTGGAACAGAGTGGACGCTCACAGGCTTGGCGCTGAACGCGGGCGATGTTATAAGCGTGACTGCGCAGATTAACGGTAAAAAAGTAAGCAGCGCGGCAACGGCGACGGTTCTCGACGCGTCGAATATTTTAAAGCTAACGATAAACAATCCCGAAAACGGAAGCATTGTGTCAAATCAATCCGACAACAGCAAAATTATCAGCGGAACAGAGGTTACCCTGACCGTGACACCCGATACGGGCTATAAGCTGTCCTCGCTTGTGGTAGGCGGCGAAAATGTTACGGACAGTGTGTCGGACGAAGCATACACATTTACAATGACCGCCGACACAGAGGTGAGCGCGGTGTTTGAGGAAAAGATGTATTATACTGTTTCTCTGCCCTCGAATACGGAACACGGAGCCGTTACAATAGAGAGCGGCGCGGAGTCCGACAATAAAGCCGTAAGCGGAACAAAAATAACACTTGCGGTAACACCCGATGACGGCTACAGAATAAAAACTCTTACATATTCGTATAACGGCGAAAGTTATAATATAAAATATTTAAAAGCCTTTGAAATGCCCGATGCCGATGTCACCGTCACAGCTGAATTTGCCGAGGAGCAAATTATTTCGGATGTTGACACATCATACGAAACCTATGACAGAATTACGCTTAATATCGACGATGAGCCGTTTTTCTATAACGGCGTACAGATACGCGCGGATAAGGTCGCGTCAAACTGGGGCTATACCGACGAAAATATAGAGGCTATGTTTAACCAAGCCGGTGAGGATGGCTTTACCGTTGTAAACACACAAATACATTGGGCGCATATTCAGCCCGATACCGCGGTTGACGCAGAGATTGAAAGCGATGATACATCTTTAAGCGTAAGCGCAGACAATTCCGTGGTTTTGATTTTCTCTTTGCCGGAAACGGAATCTACCGAAACACCAACGACAGAACCCACGGCAACGCCGACGGCAGAACCAACAGTAACGCCGACGACAGAACCAACAACAGACCCGACGGAAAATCCAACAGATGTGCCAACCACAGAGCCAGATGAGAGTGTAGTTTCTTATGACAGCGATAACAATTTGGTATATTCTACTCTGTCAGGTACACTCATTATATGCAACTACTCTAACGGTACACTTGTAAATACGGATATTCAAGCTGTGTCCGCAAATGAGAGCATTACACCTAAGTATGATATAACAGACGGCACAAAAATTTTCTTATGGGACAGCATTGAAAGCATGAAGCCGCTTGCAGCTGCTTTTGAATACGAAAGCGATGCCGAAAATATTTCTTTGTCACTGCTCGAAAGTGACAACGATACCTCCGCGACAACATATGCAGCAGCAAAGATAAGAATTTACGCTTCGGAGATTTCCTCCGCGAGTCCTCGTGTCTATGGGATTGATGAGGACGGTGACAAAACGGATTTGGGAACACTGCCCGATTACGACCCGATGAGTAGCAGCGCGTATTACGACTTTGATGTTACAGACTTTGTAAATGAGCATATAGATGCCGGCGAGATAAACTTTGAGATTACGGCTGACAACGGTTCATTCTCGATAAACAACGGCGCAACCACGTCGTATAATTCACCTCAGCTTGTACTTTCGCGCGATGATGTGTACGATTGGACATACGTTGATAAAATGATTGACTATGCCGAGGAGTCGGGAGTAAAGCTCGAAATTCTGTGGTTTGCTATAGATACCTGTCAGGTTACATCGGACAGCAGAGTGCCGTATTATGTAATGAATAATTATCAAAAATCGCTTGCGGAGGACGGAACACCTCTTCGTTCGCGCGGGACATCGTATACCTACGTTATGTGTAAAAATGACGAGGCTTTGCGTGAAAAGGAATATGAATCATTACAGGCATTGTTCGACCATATCGCGGAATATGACCAAGCAAACGGCGGCAATCATACGGTTGTCGGCTGTCAGATAACAAATGAGCCCGCAACGGCGAGAACGCACACAAATGACGATTACCATTATAACGAGCGTTGTCACTGTGATGTGTGCGAGGCAAAATACGAGAGTATAATAGCCGACGGCGGTACGCTCCAAGATTATCTGAACGATACAATGTGGAATTACGAAAACAGTCTCGGCTTGGCGGTTAAGGAGTCGGATTATTCCGTATGGACGCGTGTAAACAATTACGGCGGCACGGACGCAAATCTTGTCGTGTACAACGAGGAAAAGCGCGAAAACGAGGGAACGAGTATTGACTTTATCGGATATGACCCCTACAGCACCGATATGGGCGTTATGTTCAACTTCGGAAATACTTATACATCGACCTCCGGCGGTTCGATAAATTATTCATACGGTAATAACCTGCCGATGATTATGGAAAACGGCGGCAGCTACAGTAATTCGGCGGCGCTTACAATGGCGGCGCTCGCGGGCGGCAGCTTCTACAATATGTATGAGCTTTGCGGACCGGACGGTTACGGAATGTATGTAGATACCGACAAAGACGGCGTTATGGAGGAACGCGGCGATTATGCCGATGAGATACGCGCAGTAAATTCAATGCTCAACAAAATCGCGGTACATCTCGCCTCCAAAAAAGCCGACGGCGCGGCCGGTGACACGTTGGTATTCTTCAATGAGTTGTCGAACAACAGTGAATCCGACAAGAAAATGATACGCGCCGTTCCGATTGTATATACAAGCGAGGATAACGGCGTGGGAACGGCAATAGAGGCAAGCGAAACGGAAATAGTTCTTACCACTACCGCTGATTCGGAATTTACTCTTACCGGCATATCCCAATATGGGATTTCCTCGGTTGAAACAGGTTACTATGACAGCGGCGAATGGGTAAAGGAAAGCGATTATGCCTACAGCACGGACGGCGATAATATAGTAATCGGCGCGGACGCATATTCCTGTATAAGAGTGACAACCAAAAGCGCGATAGCCTCTGCCGAGGATTACAGCCCGTCATATACGTATGACGCGGAAACGAACACATATACCTATGATTTCAGCCTGTTCGCAAACGCGCGTTCATTGAGTACAAGCGCGACTATAAGTAACCTGACCGTTTACGGCACATCAAGCGATTATATAAACCCCGGATATGCGGTTTACTACACGTCCAACGGCAACTCGACAAGTGAGGGCGGCATTTGGTGGAACGGCAAAATATCCGATGCCGACAGATATATGATTTACACTCCCGAATGCAACGGCACTCTTAAAATACGGCTGCGAAATACATATAACAAAGGAAGCGGAACAACCTCGTGGCTGAGATATGGAACGGAAGGAGCAGGAGGCACAAACATCGGATATAACGGTACGGACTTGCTGTCACAGGAATACAGTGAGTTTACGGTCGAGCTTACGTCAGGTACAACGTATTATTTCTGGCCTGTGGGCGGCGGAGTAAATATATCTTCTGTCGTTTTCACACCTTCATCATCAACGGAGTAATTATGTTAGAGCGACATTATAAGCTGCGGAAAATAAGATAAATCAACAAGTATTGAGGTGCCCCTAAACAGGCACCTTAGTGCTTTGGAGTCAATCGCGGGAGTATCGGGATAGTAACAAGAGTCAATGCCCTCATAATTCGCGGTGTCATAGCTTGCGTTTTTGGATTGATAGATTGCTGTGTATATTTCGTTAAGTGTGCGTTACACGTTTATTGTGAAAAAGGATTTAACGACAAGAATCGCTTCAAAACATTTGCATACCAAAAAGGGCGACTATCCGTAAAGTTATCGGATTTCCGCCTTTTTTGTGTGTGCCGGCATTTAGAGCGGTTTTAACCCATATAAAAGCTATTGTTTTGGAGCTTGAAATGCGCTAAGTAATATCGTTTGACTTTAACCCCTGAAAAATGAATAGCCTTATTTGTGTATAGCTTAAACAGGCAATGTTTGTCTGTAAATTTTTTTGCTATTGCAATAAATTATTGTTTTTTGCCGTCATATATATAACCAAAACCACAGGGAGGAAATCATCTTGAAAAAAGCAGCACATATCAACAATACGGTTGACCTTGCGGTATTTGCGGGGCAGTCGAATATGTCCGGCAGAGGAGACGCGAGCCTTGCCGCGGTATGCAATATCAATGCGGGATTTGAATATAAGGCGGTAAGCAATCCCGACGCGCTTACGGCGGTTACGGAGCCGTTCGGTCTCGGAGAGGATAAGGAGGGCGCGATAAGCGACCTCAAACCAAACGGAATTACAAAGCGAAGCGGAAGCATGGTCAGCGCCGCCGTTGATGAATATTACAATCAAACCGGCAGACAGCTCGTCGCGGTTTCCGCGTCGATAGGCGGCAGCCGCGCGTCAGAATGGCTGAACAATTACATAACCGATGCGGCCCAAAGGCTTGACGCGGCAAAGGCGTTTTTGACGGAGAACGGAATAGCTGTAGGCAGGGTGTTTGTTGTATGGTGTCAGGGCGAAAGCGATGCCGACGATAAATTAAGCGCGGACGCGTATAAAGCAAACACAAGAAATATTTTTAAAGCATTCAAGGCTCACGGAGCGCAGAAATGCTTTATCGTTCAAATAGGTCATTACAACTATATCGATTATTCGATAACGGCAACAGGTCTTACGGGCAAGGAATGGGACGAGTATTACGGAATTATACGCGGGGCGCAAGCCGAGCTTTGCGAAACGAACGACGATTTTATACTTGCGGGCAGCTTTGAGCCGTATATAGGCGATATGAAAGACCAATACCATTATAAGCAAAAAGCATATAATGAGGTTGGCAGAACCGTAGGCGAAAGCATAGGTAAATATTATAAAAATACAAAAGGAGCACAAAAATGATACGATTATTTGACCGGCACCGCGTGAGAGAGGCGCGCTCTCTTGACGGGATGTGGAGTTTTAAAGCCTGCGGCAAGGAATGCAGTCTGCCCGTTCCGTCCTGTTGGGAACAGCACCCCGATTTTGTAAATTACAGAGGAATGGGTACCTATACGAAAAATGTATACATAACGCGCTCGGGCAATATACGCCTTGAATTTAAGGGCGTGAGCCATACGGCGGACGTGTATTTTGACGGCGAAAAAATCGCTCATCACTATAACGCGTTCACTCCGTTTTCGGCGGTCGTGAAAGATGTTTGCGAGGGTGAGCATGAAATAAGGGTTGAGGTTGACAATTCCTTCAGTGAACACAGCGCACTGCATATTCCCAACGATTATTATACCTACGGCGGAATTACAAGGCCTGTCGCTATGGAGAATATCGCGGATGTATACATAAAGAGCGTTCATTTCACGCCGTACATGAAAAGCGGAAAATGGAACGCCAAAATTGAAGTGAATATCGCCAATCTTTCGGATAGTACAATCAATGTCCGCGTAAAAAGCACACTTGCGGATGCTGAAATGAGCGGCGAGATAAGTGTCGGCGAGGATGCGACAGCGGTATTTGAGCATGAATTTGACAATGTGAAAGCATGGTCAAACACCGAGCCGAATTTGTATATGCTAAATACGGTGCTTTCCGTAAATGGTAAGGAAACGGACGATTTATTGGAGCGCGTCGGTTTTCGCACTATTGAGGTTAGGGACACTAAAATATATCTAAACGGCGAGCCTATCTATCTCAAAGGCTTTAACCGCCACGAGGATTACGCGGTTGACGGCTGTGCGGTCAGCTTACAGCATATGGCGCAGGATTTGGATTTGATGCGGGATATGAACGCGAACGCGGTGCGGACGTGTCATTATCCGAACGACGAACGTTTTCTTGACCTTTGCGACGAGCGCGGAATATTCGTCTGGGAAGAAAATCACGCGCGGGGTTTACTTTTGGAGGATATGCAAAATCCGAATTTTGAGCGTCAATGTGAGGACTGCATAAGAGAGATGATTGAAAATCACTATAATCACCCGTCAATCGTCATATGGGGTATTCTGAATGAATGCGCCTCGGAAACCGAGGAGGGCAGACGGATGTACAAAAAGCAGTATGAGCAAATAAAGTCAATGGATTTGACGCGCCCGACAACCTCCGCGACCTGCCGGCATTTTACGGATATTTGCCTTGACCTCCCCGATGTGGTTTCCTTTAATATGTATTCCGGCTGGTATCAAGACTGCCCGATTGACGAGAGGAATAACCAAGAAATAGAGTGGATAAAAAAATCCGGCGGGGACAATAAACCGATAATAGTAAGCGAGCTCGGAGCGGCGGCAATTTACGGTTACCGCGACCGCTCACGGTGCAAGTGGAGCGAGGAACGGCAGGCGGATATAATACGCGAGAATCTTGAGGTATATATGAACGACACTCGCATAACGGGCGTATTTATATGGCAGCTTGCGGACTGCCGCATAACGGAGGAGGGCGAATGGTTTGCCACCCGCGCGAGATGTCATAACAACAAGGGTGTATTGGACGAATACCGCCGCCCGAAGACAGCGTATGACACAGCGAAGGAAATGTTTGGGAAATACGAAGAATAAAAATGCGATTGTTAAAAAAAGAAAATAACGAAAAGCACACGGCGCGCGTTTTGCAATTCGGCGAGGGCAATTTCCTGCGCGGCTTTGTCGATTGGATGGTTGACAAAAGCTATCTTTGCAGATTATTTAAAAGGGAAATGGGGCTGACGGTGCTTGATTACCTCGTCCACGTAAGGTTGAAAAGGCGTGTGGTATGCTTGTCGGTATGTCAGTCACAGAAACAGCTATGCAATGCGGCTTTTAAAGTCCGTCCTATTTCAGCAGTGTTTTCAAGAAAATCATCGGCACAACGCAGCTGAAATTCCGTTCCGAAAAAAGCCGGCAAGAAGTGTGAGATGCGAAAAAACAACGGGGTAAATAATACCTCGTTGTTTTTTTGGGATGAGTTAATTTTCGATTGCCTCTGACAGCAACTTCCGCGCCCTGTTAAAATACACGCTGTCAACTGTGGGAATATCGGGATAGTAACAAGAGTCAATGCCCTCATAATTCGCGGTGTCATAGCCTGCGTCTTTGGATTGGTAGATTGCCGTGTATGCCTCTTTAAGTGCCTCATCATAAGGCTTACCGTTTTCTACCTCGGTTATAATGTCGGCAATGATAACCTTGACTTCTTCCTCAACTGCGTTGTAGTAGTCAGACCGCAAATACATATCCCGAATTGTCCGAACAGCGTTTTGTGCAATCGGTGATAGAATTCCATAACCGTAACCGTCGATTTCACCCGCTATGACCGCCTTGCGGATTCTTGCGTTTGCATATCCCGCCGCCAAAGTGTAGGCAAGATTTCCGCTTTCGACTTCATCAAGAATATCACCGATTAAATTTTCCGTTATAGCGATTGCGCTCCCTCGTCCGCATTTTCCGGCGCGCTTTCACGCGGGATAGCTGCGGCAAACGCGATGACATTCATTGATGCAATCAACGTGGTAATTGACAAAATTTTTATTATCTTTTTCATAGTTCTGTCCCTTTCTGTACGTTGTACGTTCAATAGTTATATCTTTACACTATTATTATACAACAAACCACTCGCCGCGCCCAGCCGGTAATTTTCATAAAAATTTTAATATCAGCCGGTGCAAAGCGCCTAAATTTATTTTTACTTTCACAATATTTTAAATCATATCTCTAATATAATTTCAAAAATTTTTGCCTATTGCAAAACGAAAACGGGTTTGGGTGTTCCAAGTTAAAATTCGCAAGTGTGGCTACACTTGCTGTGCTTGCTAAGTCATATTTTGCGCTTATTAACGACTAAACGACAGCAGTAAACAAATTTCACTTTTTAACCAAAATCAAATATGAAAAAATTTCAAAAAATGGTTGCTAAAATCCTAAAACCAATCGCTTGTTATTGGTGAAAAGGGAAAAAAGCCTTTGACAATCGAATATCTCAATCATCAGATACATTCCTTTCGGGCGGGAGCCGCTTCCGTGAGTGCGCCACGACGCGTTAAGCCGAGCGATAAAATTCACGGTAAAATATCGGACAGCTACCGATACGGCGAAAATCCCCGAAAGGCATAATGATAAGATATATAGGAGAAGTTTTGACTTCTCCTATATATTAAAAAAAAACTATTGACAAAACCCTATTAAATAG
>JAJQAT010000242.1 GCA_021203665.1 Bacillota bacterium | reverse complement strand
CTAAAATTTCTGCTGATAGTATTATTATATAACATTATTTTATTTTAAGCAATATTTTTAGAGCTTTTTCGAGATTATTTTTAGACAAAAAAAGACGCTCCGGTTAATGTCCCGAAGCGTCCCGTATGTACTTAATTTTTTGGATTTACAATGTCGCGCCAATCAAGGTCGCCGCGCTCCAAGCCGTGGATAAGCACCTCGGCTGTCGCCTGGTTTGTGGCAATCGGAATATTGTGCATATCGCAAAGCCGAAGCAGTGAAAACACATCCGGCTCATATCCCTCAGCGTTTAATGGATCGCGGAAAAACAGCATCATATCAATCTCATTATACGCTATGCGCGCGCCTATCTGTTGGTCGCCCCCCTGCGGCCCCGGTAAAAATCTGTATACATTAAGTCCGGTATTTTCCATTATCATCTTACCTGTTGTACCTGTTGCATACAATGACTGCTGCGAAAGTATACCCGAATAGGCTATACAAAACTGCACCATTAATTCTTTTTTCTTGTCATGTGCTATTAAAGCGATGTTCACAAAAATACCTCCTTATTCTCTTTTTACTTCCCGAAAAGCCTTTTAAGCCTCGCAAAAAAGCCTTCCTTTTCATCAAAATCCAACACCGGCACTTCCTCGCAGGAAATTCTTGCCGCTATGTTCATAAACGCCTTGCCCGCCTTTGAATTTTCATTTGAAATCGCCAAGCTCCCCTTAAGCGACGATATAATAAGCTCCTCATCCTCGGGAATTATGCCTATCACGGGAACGCGGAGCATATCCACGCAGTCATCCACATTCATCATTATACCCCTGTCAATCATATCCGCGCGGACTCTGTTGATTATAACCTTTATATCGGCTATGCCCATATCCTCCAAAACCGACACGGCTCTGTCGGCATCCCTAATCGCCGTAAGCTCCGGAGTTGTGACAATAATCGCGCTGTCCGCGCACATGGCGGAATAAATAAATCCTCCGTCAACTCCCGCGGGAGAATCCGCTATGCAGTAATCAAATCTTGAGGAGAGCTTTTCCCAAAGCTTTTTCATATCCTCATCGGCCATGCCCGACGCGTTTTTCGTCTGCGGAGCGGGAATAAAATAAAGATTTTCGTACCGCTTGTCCTTTATAAGCGCCTCGTCAAGAGTACAGCCTCCATCGATAATATCCGAAACATCATAAACTATGCTGCTTTCAAGTCCGAGCGCGATGTCAAGATTGCGAAGTCCCATATCCATGTCAACCACCACCGAAAGACTGCCCCTCAAGGCAAGCGCCGCTCCGAGATTTGCGGTGGTTGTGGTTTTGCCCGTACCGCCCTTTCCCGACGCGATAATGATGATTTTACCCATTGCCAAAGTCCTTTCGATATGTCTGCTCTGTTATGAAGTGTCCAAAATCAGGCTCCAAACCCATTATATCACAAACTTCTTTTTTTGTCTATCTTTTTACCAAAAATCCTCAATAAAAATTTCATTATTTATTAAATATGCCTTTTTTGATGGATTTTCCGTTTCAATATTATCAATTTTTTTATAAATTTTCGATATTCTGACATCGGTCGGGTTAAAATCGAGCGCTATTATATACGCGTTGTCATTGCCCATACAGCCCGCCTCGACGCTGCCCCTTACGCTTCCCAAAACAACAACGTTGCTGACGGCGGCTATTTTTCCGCCCTCCTCAACGTCGCCCACAAGCACAAGATGCCCATCGGACTCGACCGCCTTTCCCGCGCGCACAACTCCCTCATAAAACCGCGCTCTGCTGCTTTTGAAATTCGTTGTGACAACATCCTTTATTTTTCTGAACGGCTCCTCCTCGTCCGTGCCGTCCTTTTCCTCGCGTTTAAGCTCGCGGGGAAGCTCGAGAGTTTCCTCAAAATACCTCTCGCCGCGCGTTTGCTTTCTTTCGCCGTAATTTACGGTACTCTCCGGCAGCATCGCCGTGACGACCGCCTCAAGGCGCATTTTATCGCTTTCCGTAAGCGCGCGTCCCGCGAAGTAAATATTGCAGTGTCCCTCGCCGAAAAACTTGCGGAATTGGCGCAGCTTCTCATATAAGGACGTGAGTATATCCGACATTTCCCCGTCGCTGTCAATATAAATTTTAACACCGTCTACAGTGCCCTTCAGCTTTATTAATTCCTTTTTCAAATATACTCACCTCATTCTTTAATCTATCAATCCGTTGCTTTCAGGTTTCTCAGTCTCGGAAACGGATTCCTCCTCTTCCTCCGGCTCGTCATCCGTGAGGTTAAAATACGCGTCAAATATATCCTTTGCGACCTGCGCGGCATTCGTTCCGCTAACGCCGTGCTCCAGCACCACGGACACCGCTATCTCGGGATCGTCAAACGGGGCATACGCGATAAACACAGCGTTATTTGAGCCGTTTCCGAGCTGCGCCGTACCCGTTTTACTTCCTATCTGTATCGGGTAATCATTAAAAATATTGCTCGCGGTTCCCTCCTCGGCAACTCGCTTCATGCCCTGCTTAACGGCGTCCAAATTCTCCTCGTCAATATCGATATTTTCAACCACCTCGGGAGTAAATTCCTTTATCACGCTGCCGTCCTCCGAGGAGCGGATGCTCTTTATAAGGTTTACCTTATATCTCGTGCCGCCGTTTGCGATTGTGGCGGCGTAATTGGCAAGCTGCACCGGTGTGAACAGGCTGTAGGACTGACCTATCGCCGCCTGCAATGTATCGCCGTCGTACCAATCCTGGCTTGTGACATTGCTTACGACCTGCTTTTTATATTCGGGACTCGCGACGTGTCCCGCCGTTTCCTCGGTAAGCTCGATACCGGTTTCACCGCCCAAGCCGAATTTTTCGGCGTATTCGTCAATAGTTTCTATACCAATTCGACTGCCGATTTCATAGAAGAAATAGTTACAGGAATTTTCAAGCGCGGCACTCACGTTCTGCTTGCCGTGGGTCGTATGATACGAGGACCATATCCAACAGGTGGGCTGATAGTCGTCATACTTAGTGTACACGCCCTTATCCTCGATAATTTCACTTGTTGTAAGATTTCCCGTTTCAAGCGCGGCTATCGCCGTGAGCGGCTTAAAAGTCGAGCCGGGACTGTAAAGTCCGCTTACGGCTCTGTTCCACATCGGGTTCGCGTCATCCTCTACAAGCGACGCGTAATCCTCGTCAAAGGTTGACATATCATAGGTGGGATACGACGCGAGAGCGAGAGTATCGCCCGTTTTCACATCGATAACCACCGCCGCGCCCGCGTTACAGTCGCCGCCGTCCTTTTCGCCGGTACTGCTCTCGCGTATGCTTTGGATTGTATTTGCGAGCGAATCCTCAGTCACCCTTTGCAGGTCGGAATCAATGGTAAGAATGACGTAATTTCCCGGAACGGGCTCGGTATCGTCAAGAACGGTAATTTCCTTGCCGTTTACCTCCTTTGTGGTGCTGGTGGTACCGTCGGTGCCTCTCAAATATTGCTCCGCCCACTTCTCTATTCCCTGTTTTCCTATGGTGTCGTTATATCCGTAACCCAAGTCCTTGTTGCGCTCGTATTCCTCGGCGCTTATTTTGCCCGTTCTGCCGAGTATATGCGTTGCGAGTCCCGGGAACTCGTACTGTCTTATATAATCGTTTATTACCGAAAATCCCTTGAACTCGTCCTGGCGCTCCTTTATCTCCGTAACCGCCTCAACGGAAATATCATCCGCGAGGGTAAACATGGTGGTTTGAGAAAGTCCGCTTTCCTCCGCCGCGTAGCGTATGCCGATAATACGGCGCTGCTCGTCCTCGCTGTACACGCCGCTGACGCTGTACTTCTCCTTGTACACCGCCATTATCTCCTCAGCCGACATATCCTCCTCTATGCCGTCGCCCAAATATTTATTATTTTCAAACCACGCGCTTCGCTCGTCCTCCGTACTGCCGTCCTCGTTCTCATCCTCAAAGGCAAACTCATACGGCGCGAAGGATATGGGCAAATTGTCATAATAATCGCAATCGTTTGAATACAGCACGTCTACAAGCTTTTTTATAACGTCGTTTAATTCCTCGTCGTTGAGGTCTGTTTTTTGCATGACAACAGAGTATCCGACCTTGTTGGATACAAGCTTTGTGCCGTATCTGTCGAGTATCTCGCCTCTCGGCGCCTTTTCGACGATATTGGTGGTAAGTCTGTCGTTGGCAACCTCGCTATATTGATCGCCCTTTAAAATCTGCAAATCAAAAAGCTTCCACGCAATCGCCGCAAACATAACCGCCATTATTACCTTTATTATAACAAATCTTGCTTTACTGTTTGGCATTTACACATTCTCCTTAGGCTATCAAAAGCGTTTTCTTCTTTTCCTCTTTGTACATTGTCTTTTTCAATATCGGGTAAATCACCGCCGCCAAAACCGTATTGATAACGGCTGTCGGCAAGGCGTTGTTCAAAAGCATCGCCGTGCTGACGGACATATTTTCCGCCGCGTAAAACAATATCTCCGACACCGCCGACAGCGCGAACGTCCACAAAAGCGCCTTTGCGAAATTGCCCGCGTATACCGGCTTTTTTCTGAGTGAAAAAACAATTATCGAGCTGTACGTGTAAAACAGCATGACCGCGGCAAAGCTCCTGCCGCCCAAGGCGCCCATAGCGGCGGCGCATATTATGCTTATCGTAACGGCGTTTTTAAACTCGTCCTCCAATATCATAACGCATACAACATACGCCATAACAGCCGACGCCGCCGCGCCGAAAATATGCGCGCGCGCAAGTATAACCGTCTGAATAAGAAACACAATAAATATCCAAAGAAATACCTTAAAATTTCTCACGTTAATCTCCTTTTGCCGACTCGTTTTAATAGGTTCCGTTTATCACAAGCACCTCATACAGCTTATCAAAATCAACCATAGGCTCCACTGTGGCATAGTTCAGATTTCCCATAGCGTCCGAATTTATCTCGCGTATAACGCCGACGGAAAGTCCGGCGGGGTACACTCCGCCCGAGCCGGATGTTTCAAGCAAATCGCCCACTATCAAATTTGAGCCCTTGTCTATAAAGGTCATTTTACAATAATTTTGGCTGTACATTTCGCTGTCGCCCTCAACCACGGCAACATCGCCGGTTCTCGAAACTCTGACGCCCATAGCGTTGTCGGGGTTAAGTATGGTTGAAACCACAGACCACGTCGGACCCGTTTCTATAACCTTGCCCACAACTCCGTCGGGAGTTATAACCGCGTTTCCCACGGCAACGCCCGCAAGAGAGCCCTTGCTTATCTGAATAGTGTCGTATCTGCCGTCCGACGAGTACGCTATAACCGTCGCGGCGACCGTGGAATAACTGTCAAGGCTGTCGCTCAGCTCAAGAAGCTCCTTTAATCTCTCGTTCTCCTCGCGGTAATTTGTCACATCCCTGTTCTGTCTTTTCAGCTCGTTAATTTCACTTATAAGCTCCTCGTTCTCATCCTTGTAGCTTTTCATCTCGCGTATAAAATCCGTTGTGTCCCTAACCTTGTCCGCGATATACGCGACGCCGTTTTGGAACGGCGAAAACACTGTCCGCATTACCGAGGACACCGGATTACTGCCGCCGAAATGTGCTATGGCGGCGCATATAAGCACGGCGGCGGTTACAACTGCCGCCACGCGCACTCCCTTTTTCTTAAAAAATGATGACATCTTTTCAACCTTTCGATAAATAAAATATTACTTCGATTCCTCAAGTAATTCCTTAATATTTTCAAGAGTTTTTCCCGTTCCGACAACCACACAGTCAAGCGGGTATTCCGCGACGTGCGTCGGAATTTTTGTTACCTCCGTGATAAGCTTGTCCAAGCCCTTTATAAGCGCGCCGCCGCCGGTAAGAGTTATTCCTCTTTCCATAATGTCCGCGGCAAGCTCCGGCGGTGTGTTTTCAAGCGTGAGCTTAATCGCCTCAATCATTTCCTCGACGTTCTCGCTTATCGCTTCTCTTATTTCGCTTTCCTTAATCTGCGCGGTTTTGGGCAGTCCGGTGGACATATCGCGTCCTCTTACCTCGTATACCGCCTCCTCGTCGTCCTCGTACGCGGACGCGATTGAAATCTTTATTTCCTCCGCCATTTTGTCGCCTATATTTATCCTATGTTCCTTTTTCAGGTAATTTATTATGGCGCTGTCAAGCGCGTTGCCGGCGATTCTGATTGATTTTGACGCGACAATTCCCCCGAGAGAAATAACCGCGACCTCCGTTGTGCCGCCGCCTATATCCACTACCATACTGCCGGTGGCGTCGTTCACGGGAAGTCCGGCACCTATCGCCGCCGCCATAGGCTCCTCGATAAGAGCCGCCGCTTTCGCGCCCGCCTGAATAACAGCCTCCTCTACCGCGCGTCTTTCAACCTCGGTTATGCCCGACGGTATGCAGACAATCACGCGCGGCTTAAATATATTGCTCACGTTCGCTTCCTTTATAAACGCGCGAATCATAGCCTGCGTTATATCAAAATCGGCGATAACGCCGTCCTTCATCGGGCGTACCGCGACTATATTTTCCGGAGTTCTTCCTATCATATCGTTAGCGGCGTTTCCGACCGCGAGCACCTTGCCCTCATATTTATCTATCGCAACCACGGACGGCTCTCTTACCACTATGCCCTTTCCCTTTACGTAAACAAGAGTGTTAGCCGTTCCCAAATCTATTCCTATATCCTTAGATAAAATTCCCATCTGTTTTTCTTTCTCCTTTAAAAAATATCAATCTCAAATTCGCCTTCCAGAGTATCCGCGAGCGCGCTCACCGGAAGTCCGACCACATTAAAATAGTCCCCGTTTATCCTGTTAATCAGCATGGAGCCTTTGCCCTGTATGCCGTACGCCCCCGCCTTATCCATCGGCTCGCGCGTGTTTATATACGAACGTATTTTATCGTCCGTAAGCGGCTTAAACTCGACCTCGGTCTTTTCGCTTTTGCACACCGTTTTTCCGTCGCGTATACGCATGACGCAATAGCCGGTATACACCTCGTGGACGCGTCCGCCGAGCGCGGAAAGCATTTCATAAGCGTCCGCCTCGTCCTTTGGCTTGCCGAGTATTTCCCCGTCAAGCGTGACAATCGTATCGGCGGAAATTATAACCGCGTTTTTTTTCTTAAGAACAGTCTTTGCCGTTGCCGCCGCCTTGAGCAGCGCAAGCTCCTGCACATACAGCCGCGCGGGTATATCCTTCGGCACGGCGCTCTCGTCCGCGTCCGAAACGACGACGTTGAAATCAAGTCCCATTATTTCAAGCAATTCTTTTCTCCTCGGCGACGCCGAGGCAAGTATAAATTCTGTCATTACAATCTCCATTCCGCCGCGCTCTGTGCCTTACAGCACCCCGCGGTAAAAATGCCCTCTCGTGTACGTATTTTCGGCTAAATTATTCTCAATTTTTTCGCCGTTCAGGGCGCGCCGGTACTCATCTATTATTTTACCACATTGAGAAAATTTTTCAACAGTAAATATCAATCTTATACTGTTTATTTTCAGTTTTGTCAAATCCGAAAGCTTATCCGCCATAAATATCGGCTTTGAGTTCAAAAGCTTGGCGGTGCAATTCGCGGAGCAAACTATCGGAAATTCCTCATTTTTTCTGTCGCGCAGCTTATATACCATCTTGCCCCCTTGGCATCTTTGAGCCGCCTTTATCGGGCAATTTTTCATTATCATAAGCGGAATGCGCCCGTAGCCTATAACCTCGATGTTCGCCGATGTCGCTCCGATTAACTCCTCCATTTCGCGCAAATTCAGCTCCGGCGACAGCGTGACCGATTCAAAATCCGAAAAATGCCGCGCGGTCATTGAGTTAAACACATTAAGCCTGAAATCGCCGTAAATCCTTTTATTTTTGTATTTATACGCCGCGGCGGGCGACGAAACAAGCACAGCGTCAGTTGGTATATTTTCCTCTCGAAAAATTTCGGACGCCTTTGCTATAATTTCGATGTTGGGATTTAGTGTCCCCCGTTTTAGTGTCCCCAAAGCTTCAGCCGGAGCATAAATTCTTTTTATCCCGCGCTCCATAGCCGCGCGGAGCTGCTCCTCGTTTGAAACCTCCGCCGTAAGCAAAATTTCACCGCCGCTCTCGCGCTTGGTTCGCAGTATCTCGTAATTTATCGTCCTGCCGATTTCACGCGACTGCCTTTCCTCTGTAAGCGTCCGCGCCGCCGCGCGCCTTACCGCGTTTATTTCCTTAATCGGCAGAGTTATGCCGTCGTCAACGGATACGCTTATTTCCTCACATTCAAACGGCGTGCCGCCGAGCTTTAAAAGCTGCTCTTTAATTCGCCTTTCGTCTGTCGGTTTATTTACAGCTGCTCCCGATTTTAGTGTCCCCTCGGCATACGCGTAATGTCCGTCATTATCGTACATCGTAACCTCAAGCGGCGAATTTTCTTTTAGTGTCCCCATAATGTTTACGGGGACCTTTCTTATATCCGCGTTTTCCGACGTGCGCATTTTTGCCGCGTCCGTAAATTTATTTTCCCTGCTGTTCCCGGGAGTATCGCGGCTCATCATATTTTTTCCTATATTGCCGCGAAAATAGCCGTCCGTAAAGCCGGTTCGCGAAAAAGCGTCCAAAAGCTCCTGCATATCCCGCTTTGACGCCGTTCCTCCGGTGTCAAGATATTTTCTGTACACTCCCACAACCGCGGCGACATACTCGGCTCTTTTTAACCGTCCCTCTATTTTAAGAGAGGCAACTCCGATTTCTTTTAGTGTCCCCAAATCATTTATAAGCGCCATGTCCTTGGGACTTAAAAGGTAGCCGCCGCACACCGATTTACCCTTTTCCGTCAGCTCGTACGGCAGTCTGCACGGCTGGGCACACCTGCCCCTGTTGCCGCTTCTTCCGCCGAGAATGCTCGACATAAGACACTGACCGGAATAACACATACATATCGCGCCGTGAACAAATACCTCAATTTCAGCCTTCGCGTTTTTGCATATATGCTCGATTTCCTCCTTCGACAGCTCACGCGCCAAAACAACTCTCGAAAATCCCATATCCTCAAGGTACTTTACGCCCTCAAGGCTTGTGACGGTCATTTGAGTGCTCGCGTGAAGCGTCATATCCGGTACAGTATTTTTTATAATTTCGGCGGCGCCTATGTCCTGCACAATGAGCGCGTCCGCGCCGATATTGTTCAGCGTCTTTACATACTCGATAAGGCGCGGTATTTCCTTTTCCTTAATAAGCGTGTTTACGGCGACGTGAACGTCAACGCCGTACATATGGCAATAATCCACCCATTTTTTCATATCGCCGGCAGAGAAATTTTCCGCGCCGTGTCTCGCGCTGAACTCGCTTCCGCCCAAATACACCGCGTCCGCGCCCGACTGCACCGCGGCGCGCAGCGACGCCATACCTCCCGCAGGCGCCAAAAGCTCCATACTCATCAGCCTTTCTCAATCATTTCAAGGACTTCCTTTTCACGGTCGTCGTATTTTTTTTCAAGCTCGGTTATTTTGTTCTCAAGGGATTTTATATGTCCCTCAAGAAATTTAATCTGACTATTCGCCTCGTCAAGGTCGTTTTTAGCCGCCGCGGCCTCCGCCTTAATCGCGGTTTCGTCTATGGAAATTTGCGCGCTCTTTGCCTCGTCAAGCTCCTTGTTCAATTTTTTCACAGCCTGCTGCAGCTTCAAATTTTTATCCGTTGTTTTCTGCATCTGCGCCTTAATCAGCTCACCCGCCTCGATTGTTTTGAAATATTCATCGCAAATATTCAGCGCGGCAAGAACCACCGGACGCTCCCCCATAATATTCTGACCGCCCTTGATGACATTTTCCACCTTTTCGTTTATGTGATTGCACAGTCTTTCAATATACTCGGTGCTTTCCTCCGCCACCACCGTATATTGGCGCGAATTGATTGTCAGTGTAACTTTGTTCACTGCCATGACTTCATCTCCGTTTCAGATTTATTTTAAAATATTGTCTAAAATTCCAATATAATTTTATTATACAATAAAAGTCAATAAAAAAACA
>JAJQAT010000026.1 GCA_021203665.1 Bacillota bacterium | reverse complement strand
TCGGGCAAAAATCCAATCGATAGCTCGGTAGGAGGTGATTGGTGACTATTATGAAAAAGATTTTACTTAAAACGCTTAAAATAGTGTTATTTGTAATCATATTCATGATTATTTTTGCTATAAAAGCAGAATAACCGCCCCAATTTAGCTCACGGATACGGTTATTCATATAATCATATTTGCGGCTAACCGTTTGAGGTTTGCCCTTTTCTATAATTATATTATCACAGATAATACACATTGTCAATCCCTTCGTGGGATTTTTTGCGGAACCCGGGACGGGGTTATTTGTCCCTGTAATGCGCGCCGCATTGCACTATTTTTACCACGTCATTTTCAATGCGGTAAACCAATCTGTTCTTTTCATCGATTCGTCTGCTCCAATAGCCGGAAAAATCGCCGATTAGCGGCTCGGGTTTGCCGATTCCGTCATATCCGTTGCGGTCAATGTCCTTCAACAAATTATTGATTCGCCTCAATGTCTTTTTATCCTCATTTTGCCAATATGTGTAATCCTCCCATGCCGCATCCGTCCGGGCTTTAATCATAATTCACCTCATGAACCGTTCCTCCGGTGGCTTCCATTTGCGCTATGGATTTTCTCAAGCGATTCATATTCGCGTCGCTGTAAAACGGGTCTGCGTCAGAAGTAATTTCAAACGGGATTCGCCTGTCTCTGACAGCCTTTTTCGCAAACACGCAAAACGCCGTAGTCATAGACATTCCAATATCCGAACAGAATTTTTCAAACTGCCGCTTTAAATCCTCGTCCATGCGTATGTTCACATTAGTCTGCGCCATATTTTTCCGCCTCCTTTCATATTTATTATATTCATTATACTGCATTTTTCAATACATTGTCAATAATTTTTCGCGCAAATACAAAAAAAGGAACAACGAACGCCGTTCCTCTTTTTTTGTATTTTTGTCAATTCCAATTTAAATCATTTTATATTTACCTTACAAGCATTTCGCACTTGCGACTCTTACGGTCGCTTTACCAATACAGCTTCCAATCCTTTGTGAGGCGCGTCAGCGCTTCCATATAGAAATAATCTCCCCATGTGTTGCACTCGTCCACGCCGCCGTTGTGACAAGCGTTTGTGGGCGTTTTACGCGCGTATGTGCCGTGGAGAAGAAGTCCGTTCGACCGGTGCGCGTCTCTCACCGCGCATGAATCCGCGACAGCTTTTAAAATACGCTTTGCCGCGCCGGTGTAATATTCCGCCTCCTCGCGCGGCAGTCTTTTAGCCATTTCCAGCATACCGCACACGGCGATTACGCCCGCCGAGGAGTCGCGCGGCTCGCTGCTGCCGGTGTCAAAATCAAAATCCCAATACGGAACCAAATCATAGGGCAAATGCTCAATAAAATAGTCCGTAACGCGTCTGAATATATCGGCGTATCTTTCATCGCCGATTTTTTCATAAGCAAGAGCGCTGCCGTATATGCCCCACGCCTGACCGCGCGCCCACGCGCTGCCGTCACGGTTTCCCTGATTTGTAACGCCTCTCAGGCTTTTTCCCGTGTCGGGGTCAAAGAAATACGTATGATACGTGGAATTATCATCACGCACCACATAATCCATTGCGGTCTTTATATGCGCCTTCGCCTTATCCGCATAGCGTCCGTCGCCGGTCACCTCGCTCGCCCAGAACAAAAGCGGCATATTCATAAGGCAGTCAATGATAAGTCGGTAATTATCCCTATCGCCCATAGCTCCCCATGCCTGAAAAAACTGTCCCTTTTCATGAAAGCGCGTCATCAAATTATCCGCCGCCAAAAGCGCGGCTCTCTTTCCCTTTTCGCTTCCCGTAAGCTTTACCGCCGCGACGCAGGACGGACTGTACAGAAAGCCCATATCATGGTGACACACGTTTACGCGGTTCTCTATTCTGTTAAGAAACGAATCCACCTGACAAAGCGCCGCCGTCTTAAGGCATTCATCGCCGCAGCGCTCATACGCGAGCCACACCTCACCTGTCCAAAAGCCCTCCGTCCAGTCGGTATTATCCGACTTTTCGTAAAAATTATTCTCGCTGTTCGCTTTCGGAAAACAGTCAAAAAATTCCTCGGTATTTATTTTTACAAGCTCCACAGCTTTATCTAATGCCGAATTTAATTCATCTGCCGAAATTTCGGGGTATTTTTTTAGTTGTTCTTTTGTTATCATAGCTTTAAATCCTTATTTTATTTCTCCGTGCTTTTCATAGCTTGAAATCTGCGATATTTTATTGTTCCCGTCAACGAATACCACTGTCGGCTTATGCTCCTCCGCCTCCGCGGCGTCCATGGAGCAGTAAGCCATAATGATTATCCTGTCGCCCTTTTGCACGCATCTTGCCGCCGCACCGTTAAGGCATATAACGCCCGAATTTTCCTCGCCCGCAATGGTGTACGTTTCAAATCTCTCACCGTTGTTTATATCGACAATTTGAACCTTTTCATATTCAAGTATTCCCGCCGCCCTTAAAAGAGCCGTGTCAACCGTGATACTGCCGACATAATCAAGCTCCGCCTGCGTAACCGTCGCGCGGTGTATTTTCCCTTTCAGCATTGTTAATTCCATAACCGACAACTCCTTACTCCATAATGAAATTATCTATAAGACGCGTTTTGCCTATATACACCGCCATCGCGCAAAGCAGCGGCTTTTTTACTTCCTCAAGCGGTTCAAGCTGATTTAAGTCAACTATTTCCACATAGTCAATCCTTGCAAGCGGTTCTCTCTCAATCTCCGCCCTTATCGCGCCCGTAATTGTCTTAACGTCCCTTTCGCCGTCGGCGATTAAATCATAGCCTATTCCAAGCGAACGCGAAAGGCAAAGAGCCGCCTTGCGCTCGTCCGCGCTCAGATAAGTGTTTCTGCTGCTCCTTGCAAGTCCGTCCGCCTCGCGGATAATGGGACAGCCGACAATTTCTATATCAAAATTCAAATCCTTAACCATTTTGCGTATAACGCAAAGCTGCTGCGCGTCCTTTTGCCCGAAATACGCTCTGTCCGGAGTAACGATATTAAAAAGCTTGCTCACAACGGTGCATACTCCCGAAAAATGTATCGGACGCGTTTTTCCGCAAAGCACCTTTGTTATCTTGTTCATATCCACAAAGGTAAGAGCGCCGTCATACATCTCATCGGCATCGGGATTGAAGATAATGCTCGCGCCCGCGTCCGCGCAAAGCGCGGCGTCCGCGTCTATATCTCTCGGATAGCTTTCAAAGTCCTCGTTCGGTCCGAACTGCGTCGGATTTACAAAGTCGCTTACCACAACGCGGTCGTTTTCCTTAACCGCCCTTTCAATAAGGCTTTTATGTCCCTCGTGAAGATAACCCATCGTCGGCACAAGTCCCACGGTAAGTCCTTCCCTTTTCCATTCCTTTACGATTTTTCTGACCTCGTCTATCGTTTTAATAATCCGCATTTTATTTATCCTCCGTTATAATTTTCATAACCGCGTCATCTATTTTAAAGGTATGCTCCTTTGCGGGGAATTCGCCCGATTTTACCTCGGCGCAATACCTTTTAAAGCTCGCCTTCATTTCATCGCCTATATTGCCGAATTTCTTTACGAATTTGGGTGTGAAATCGGAATACATCGCAAGCATATCCTGATACACCAGCACCTGTCCGTCACAGCCGTTTCCCGCGCCAATACCGATTGTGGGAATAGTAAGAGCTTTTGTTATATACTCCGCAAGCGCGGCCGGAACACATTCAAGCACAACGGCAAATGCGCCCGCCTTTTCGACAGCCTTCGCGTCCTCGATTACCCTCCTTGCGTCCTCCAAAGACTTGCCCTGCACCTTAAATCCGCCGAACGCGTTCACGGACTGAGGCGTCATTCCGATATGACCCATAACGGGAATTGACGCGTCAACAACGGCGCGGATATGCTCCGCAACCTTAACTCCGCCCTCTAACTTTACGGCGTCGGCATGTCCCTCTTTTATGAGCCTGCCCGCGTTCACAACGGTGTCATACACGGAGGTCTGATACGACATAAACGGCATATCCGTCACAACCATGGCATTTTTCGCGCCGCGCGCGACTGCCGCGCTATGGTGAATCATATCCTCCATAGTTACATATAATGTATTTTCATAGCCGAGCATCGTCATTCCGAGCGAATCGCCGACAAGAATCGACTCCACTCCCGCCTCGTCCTCCAATTTTGCGGTTGAATAATCGTATGCGGTCAGCATCGTTATTTTCTCGTT
Source organism: Bacillota bacterium (assembly GCA_021203665.1). Classification (GTDB taxonomy): domain Bacteria; phylum Bacillota; class Clostridia; order UBA1381; family UBA1381; genus Hominilimicola. Next base: position 5,781 of record JAJQAT010000026.1, on the reverse strand, counting down.
TTGCTCCTTTGCGCTTTTAAAGGTTAAGGTTGTGTTTTTCATTTTTATCCTCCATATCAAGTATAACCTCTGTTAATTCCCTGTACAATTCCCTTGTTTTCTCGTCCAATACTTTCATATGACGGTCAATCGTCACCGCATCTCCTCGTGCGGCGGGTCCGGTTACGGCGTTTTTACAGCCGACGGTTATGATATTTTCCATATTCTCACGCATAAGCGGTTCAAGCGCGGCGCGCGCCTCCTCCTCGGAAAATCCGCACTCATTAAGAAGCTCGAACGCCTTACGGCAAACCGACACCACAAAATTAGACGCAAAGCACGCCGCCGCGTGATATTTCGCCTTATTTTCGCTTGTAATCACTTTAAATCCGTTTCCGCATAATGAAAGAATTTCGGATAGCCTATCCACAGCCGTTTTTCCGCCCTCAATGGTGAAAAACGCCTCGGATATTGCGCTTATTGACGTATGACGGCTGTTAAACGCCATCATCGGATGAACAGAGCAAACCGTTTCGGGATTTGCCTCTTTAAAAATTTCACTTGACACAGAGCCGCTGCAATGGCATATTACCTTATCCGTTAAATCCATATGCCTTATTTTATTCCAAACCTCGGGAATCGCGGTATCGGTCACCGTTATAAAAATTATATCGCTTGCCCGTACCAATTCTTCACAGCTTAAAGCCTCAAAATCCTCTGTATTGTTGCTTCGCGACGAAAATCCGACTACGTTTACGCCCTTGCTTCCGAAATAGTAAGCCAGGCTCATACCGCATTTTCCCGCTCCGATAAATCCTATTGCGCTCATATTATCTCCCTTCGACAATACCACCGCAACGTCTGTAAAAATTCGGTGCAATTTTCATAGAAATACTGCCCATCATTTTTTATTCTACCATACTTTCAGAAATATTACAAGGCTTAATTACGTAAAAATGCGGGTATCCGAAATCGAATACCCGCAATATATTTTAATTCAGCGTTATCGGCTGCATATTTCCGCCGTTCCAAAGGAATACTCTGTAGCTGTCGCCCTCGGGCACATCCGTTATAAACTCCCCGCTTCCCTGCGCCGCCACGGTTTTGGAATCGATTTTTACATTCACCAAAACATTGTTTTCGTCATACGCCGCGACATAGAGATTTACGTTTTTGTCCTCCTGCAATGTGCTTGTAACAAGAACGGATATTTGTCCGTTTTCCTCATTATATTCGCCCGAGATGTACTCTACCACGGGTTCATCGGTATCGCCGGTATCGCCGCCCTCGGTGTCGCCCGTATCGCCGCCCTCGGTATCGCCTGTGTCTCCTCCCTCGGTATCACCCGTGTCGCCGCCCTCGGTGTCACCGGTTCCTATATAGGTGCTGTTTTTTGAATTTGCGAACACGTTCACGGTCGGAATCGCCACGCCGTCAAAATCAAACAGTGTCGTGTTCTCAACCACGTTTCCGTCCGGCTTGTCGTCCTTTTCGCGTATCGCCCAACCGGAAAGCGACTCGTTTTTATTACTCGGGTCCTCTACGTGAATCATACACGGATCCCAATAAAGAATACCTATACATCTTCCGTCATCAACGCTCTTCATACCGTTTATCAAATCCGCCATAAATCCCATATGACCCTCGGGAGTAAACGGGTATTTTTCATCATATCCGTCGGCGTTTTCCGTAAGCTGACCGGCATAGCCGTTCTTCTTGGTTTCGTTCCAGTTGTAGCCCGTTTCCATAATAAGAATATCCTTGTCGTATCTCGCCGAAATGGTATTACAGAAAGAAACGCAGGTTTCAACGGGATTTTCCGACCACGCGGGATAATATGACGCGCCTATAACGTCAAATTTTCCGCCGGCGCTCTTATACGCGTCAAAGAACCATGTGAATATGCTGTCCTTTGAGCCGTTCGCAAGATGTATAACCACCTGAGTATCCGGCGAAACAGCCTTTACCGCGTCATAGCCGCGGTTTAATATGCTTGCAAGTCCCGCCCAATCCTTTTCGCAGGTTATATCGTCGGACTCTATATTGCTGTATATCAATTCAAAATTATCCTTGTCCATTGTCGCGTCAAAGGTATTCGCGAACGGGAACAATATACCGCCGTTAATCTCGTTGCCGAGCGAAACATATTCCGGAACGGTGTCCTGCTCCTTAAGCTTTGTCATAATGTCATATGTATATTCATACATAATATCGCCGAGCTTTTCCTGAATCTCCGCTTTCACGGTCGAGGACATACTGTTCAGGAATGTCGAATCCTGAATGTCATAACCGAGCTCGTCCTTTATTTGCTGAACCCAATCCGACGGGATTATCTGCCTTTCGCCGTTTGACCAGTAATCGGAATAGTTAAAGGTAAACTGTATTTGCATACCCGCGTCCTTTGCGCGCTTAGCCAAATCCAAGCAGTCCTCCTCGTCCTGGTATCCCTCGGGAAGATAATACGTGCCGTCGCCCGTTCCCTTGCCGGTGGTGTTGGAAAGACGTATACGCGCCATATTCACTCCCTTTGACGCAAGGTATTCAAACACGTCAACCTCGTTGCCGTCCTCGTCCTTATACACTCCGCCGAGGTCCTCTATGTAATTTACCTCCGTCATATCGCCGCCGGTTATAAACGTGCACGCCGTTGATTGGCTCAAATCCGCGTCTGAAAACGTGATTGTACTTGCCCCGTCCGCGACAACGCCTATTTCACATTTTCCGTCCGTTACGCCTATGCCCCTGACCGTTACGGTTACTCCGTCCTCGGACTTGGGCAAAACGGTGCTTGCCATTGTGTAATCCTCCGACACGCCGTATACATAAGTATCCGCATCTACCGACTCCGCGTCGTTCACGCAGGTGACGGTCAAGTCATAATAGCCGTCCTCAAGACCCGTAACCTCGACGGTTTTTCCCGAGGAAACGTCCCCGTTTAAGTCCACGCTCTGCGCGTATGCCGCCGTGGAACACATAAGCGTCATCACCGCCGCCGCAATAAGTATTTTTTTCATGTTATTTGCTCCTCTCATTTTAATATATACTGACAAAACCGGTGAGGTTTTGTCTACTTTGTTCGTGGGTGCTCGAGGTGCCAACCTCGAATAAAAATCATTTTGGACGGGTTGTATTTCGCTTGCGAAATCAACATGCGCGTCAAAAATGGCTTAAAACCTAAAGTTTCGACGTAGGAGGAACTTTTGGTTTTTTCTTTGAAAATAATTGAAAAAAGCGTTTTTACAAAACGGTTTTTTCGCTGTCAACAGGTATCTGTTGACAGCCCCAATAGTTTTTTGATTCTGAATTTAAACATTACCGTTGTGCACGACGCCGCGATAACATCGCTTACAGGCTCCGCCAAAAGCAATCCCCAAACTCCCATACCCGCTATATGCGGAAGTATAAGCGCGAGCGGAAAGAGTAATATTACCTTTCTGAGGCACGCCAAAAACAATGATATTTTCGCCTCGCCGAGCGCCAAAAATGTCTGCTGGCAGGCGCCCTGCGCTCCCATTACCGCCATTCCGGCGATAAAGAGCCTCGTCGTATTTGTTCCTATATCGATAAGCTGCGCGTCGGTTGTGAAAAGTCCGAGGAAAAAGCGCGGAAACAGCTCCGCCACTCCGACCATCACAACAGTGAACGTAAGGCTTACCGCAAACAGCAGTCCAAACGCACTTCGGACTCTGTCATACCTTTTCGCGCCGTAATTATAGCCTATAACAGGCTGCGCGCCCTGCGCGAATCCCTGAATCGGCAGCCATATAAGCTGCGTAAGGCTGAACAGAATGGACATAAGCGCCACATACAAATCATTTCCGTATTTCAGCATACCGCTGTTAAACGTAAGCTGAATAAGGCACTCCGTTGCCTGCATTATAAACGGCGACACTCCGAGCGACAGCACGGAAATCACTATTTTCTTCCGCGGCAGCATATTTTTCACTCTTATTTTGAGTATTGTTTTCCTGCCCGTGAGGAATTTCAGCACCCACGCGCACGAAACAGCCTGCGAAATAACCGTGGCAAGCGCCGCCCCTCTTACACCCATACCCATGGCGTATATAAAAATCGGGTCAAGTATGATATTTAAAACCGCGCCTATGCACACCGTCAGCATACTTGTCTTTGTAAAACCCTGGTTTGTGATAAACATATTAAGTCCCAGCGACAGCTGCACAAACGCCGTGCCTATCAGATAAACAGATATGTAATCCGACGCGTATGGAAGAGTTACCTCGCTCGCTCCGAATTTCATCAATATGAAGTCCTTTGTGAGCATAAATACCGCCGCAAGCGCCAACGAAAAAATTATAAGCAGCGTGGTGCAGGTACCGAGTATTTTTTCGGCGGTTTCGTTGTCCTTCGCACCCATACTGACAGCCGCTCTTGACGCGCCGCCCATACCCGCGAGCGACGCGAACGCCGAAACAAGCAGAATTATCGGGAACGTCACGCCCAGTCCCGCGAGAGCCATTGAACCCGTTTCGGGTATTCTTCCCACGTATATTCTGTCCACTATATTATACAGAAGATTCACAAGCTGCGCCAGCACCGTAGGTATCGCCAGCTTGAATATAAGCCTCGCTATCGGCTCCGTTTCAAGCCGATTTTTGTTTGCCATTTACAACACCTCATATCTAATGATAACATATTTTCGCGTTTTGCACAACCGTCAAAGCATAAATTTAACAAAAAAACTTCTCGAGTATATTTTATATACCCGAGAAGCCAAATCAATTCTTTTTTATCTTAATTATGTACTCCATTCCCCAATCGAATGAATTTTCCTCAATATCCGCGTCAATTCCGCTTTTTTTCATCATCTTGACCGCGCGGTTCACGGTATTTTTAAAAACCTTAACGTCATTCGCCGTTGTTACGCGAAGCTCGTCTATAGGCTTTGCCTTGCGCGTGTTCATACCGCGTATAAGCTCCTCCGTCTGCGCGACGCTGAGATTATCGCGGCAGATTATTTTTACCGCCTCAAGCTGCTTTTCCTCGTCCGCGAGCAGGAGCAACGCTCTCGCGTGACGCTCGGACAGGTCATAATCGCGTATCAGCTTTTTCACAAGCGGCGGCAGACGCAAAAGACGCATCTTATTCGCGACCGACGATTGACTTTTGCCGACCTTCAGCGCCAGCTCCGTCTGCGTCATGCCCTGAGAGCGTATAAGGCTTTTATAGCTTTCCGCAATTTCAAAGAACGACAAATCCTCTCTTTGCAAATTCTCCAAAAGCGCCAAAATCGCGGATTTATCGTTGTCCGCCTCGAGAATAACAGCGGGGATTTTCTCCAAGCCAGCCATTTGCGCGGCGCGGAAACGTCTTTCTCCCGCTATAAGCTCATATTCTCCGCCGCGGCGGCGCACCGTGATAGGCTGTATAAGACCGTATTCAAGAATCGAATCGCGCAGCTCCTCCATTGCCGCCGGATCAAAATATCTTCTCGGCTGATTCGGATTGGGCGCAATCATATAAAGCGGCAATGATACCGCCCGCGGCTTTTCCCTATCCTCTGACCTCTTTAAAAAGTTCATCATCAAAGCTTTCTCCTGTGCTGTATTTCCTATCATACAAAAAGAGTAAATCAGCGGTAATGCGCGAAGCATTGATGAGTACGCAAGATGTGGCGCATTACCGCTATTTACCCTCGGTGGTGGAAGGTGTAAGACATTTTGGGGGTAGACAGGGCCTTGGGGAAACCCTGTTTGAAATGTACCGTTTTGATACTGTTCTGTCTTACATTTACTATTATAACATATTTTTCCAATTATCAAGCATTTTTGTGCGACCTTATTC
>JAJQAT010000213.1 GCA_021203665.1 Bacillota bacterium | reverse complement strand
TTATACCATAAGGTGTTCAATATCTCAATTTTCATTTTACTTAACAAAACGTAAATAATTAATGGGAGGATTAAAATGATTGGTTCGATTTATAAAAGAACATTAAACATTATGGCAAAGCTGCCGTTCAAAATATGGGGACTTTCACTTTTGAGCGGACTGCTTTCGATACTTATACTTATATTCGGCGTGCTGCCGATAATCACGATACCCGTAATCGCGGCTCTTAACGCCGGAATGTACGCGGTATATCTCGCGGGCTACAACGAGCAGGATGTTTCCTCAAATCAGCTTTTAAGCGGCTTTAAGGATTTCAAGCACGTTGCGGGCGGAATGTGCTGGAGAAAGCTTTGGATTGTACTGTGGTGCCTTATTCCCATCGCGGGACCGTTTATAGCTGTTTACAAAAGCATTGCATACGCGTTCACGCCGTATATCCTCAATGAGGAAAAGAATGTCGGCGCGCTTGACGCTCTCAAAAAATCAATGCAGGACACAAAGGGTTATAAGCTGAATCTGTTCATAGCCGTTATAGTCCCGCCGGTGGCGTACTTCATTGTTGAGTTCATACTCGCGCTTCTCGCTCTGATTCCGTATGTCGGCGTGGTATTCGGAATAATCAGCTCCCTGTTGGCGCTGATTTACGGACTGTTCGCGCCTATGTTCCTGGGACTTGTACGAGCGGGCTTTTACGAATACGCGAGAAAACCCGTGTTCGCGCCCAAGCCGCAGATTGACACAAACGGCGAGCCTGTAAAATGCCCCGTATGCGAAACGGAAAACGCTCCGGGCACAATGTTCTGCACCAAATGCGGCTCTAAGATAAATTAATTCCGGTAAAACCGTCAGGCTGTCGGCACGTATATCTTTGATGTACATGCCGACAGCCTGTTTTCATTCATCGCGCACAAGATAATCTTAGCGTTTTCCTCATATACATCATCGAGCATACTCATAGGCAAGGGGTTTGTTCCCTGCCCGATTTCCACTGTAAATCCCTCTCTGCCGAATTCCTTTATAAACCAGTCCTTGCACCCGCCGAACGCGGCGCTGCCCTCGGGAACGCGCACGGCATAACCGCTTTCCTCCGCCATTTTCCTCGCAATCTCAATCGACCGCTCACCGGTCATACCGTCAAAATCATAATATATTTCCCTGCCTTGACTATGAAACGCAAGCAGCATATCAAAGCTCTCGGCACGCATAAAATTCACAAGCGCCCTCGTTTCCGGCTCGGATTCAACATATTCACCGCTGTATTTTGACGGCGACGGTCTTTCCGCAACCATGCGCCAGTCCGCGTCGAAATTATGATTTATGTCAACGCCCCTCGCGTTCGCCTGCCATACCTGATTAAAGCTGTGTATTCCGACCACGCTTATAAGATGCCTGTGAAATTCGTTGGTTATATCCAGACCGTTCACGGCAATGTCCACTCCGTCGGGATTGACCATCGGAACTGTATACACTGTGACGGAGTTATACAATTCCTTTATGTCATAGCCGAAATACTCCGTTTCCGTCATAAGCCTTGCGGCGTAATTTGAAAGAAATTTCATCAGAAACGCCGCCGTGAGATATTCAAGTCCGTGATACGCGCCGCCCAAAAAAAGCTTCTTTTCCCCCGCGCCGATTTTGAGGCACGGAATATCCTTTTCCATAACGCTTTTTCCTATTGAAAAGCTCTCAATTACATTATAATCGTCCGTGAGCGTATTTATATCGCTGAGCAGCTTTTTATAATCATAACACATTTTCCCGCCTCCCGATAAGCTTTACATTAGCTTATGAGAGATTGGACAGCTTTATGACAAAAGAAAGCAAGGGGACACTAAAATATTTTAGTGTCCCCTATATTTAGTGTCCCTGTTTGGCTTTACATTCATCGCAGTAGCCGTATATTTCAAGCTTATGCCCTGTCACGGTGAAGTTATCTATATGCGGAGAATTGACGGGGCATATATCCACATATTTCATACGCTTGCATCCTAAGCATATCGCGTAATGGCGGTGACCGCCGCTTGTAAGCTCATAATAAAATTTATCGCTGTCCTGTATGGTGTTTTTCCTTACTATTCCCTTTTCGCAAAGCCTTTCGACTATTCTGTAAACCGTGGAAAGCGACATTCCGTCCACGCTTTCATATATGTTTTCCGCTGTCATCGGAGCCTTGGCGCACAGAAGCGATTCCATAACGCTTATACGCTGTTTTGTGCATTTAAGTCCCGCGTCATAAAGAATTTTATTAATCTCCATTCCCCGTCACCTTCTTTTTTTACGCGTGAGAATCATCACGCAAATCAAAAATATCACGCCCAAAAGCACAATGGTTCCTCCGGGACGCAAATCCATATAATATGATATGAAAAGTCCCGCCACGGTGAATATTTCCGCGAAGCCTATCGACAGCCACACCGTCTGCTTATAGCTTTTCGCCACCATCATAGCCGCCGCCACGGGTATTACCAGCAGCGATGAAATCATAAGCGCGCCGACTATTCTCGATGCTACAGAAACCGTAACCGCCGTGAGCAGCATAAGCACCGTATTTATTCCGTTTACCGGCACTCCGGAAAGCCTTGCCGCCTCCTCGTCAAAGGTGACGAAAAACAATTCCTTATAAAGCAGCACAGACACGATTATAACCGCAATGCCGAGACCTATTGTAAGGTACATTTCAAAATCCGATATTGCCACAACAGAGCCGAAAAGAAAGCTGTTTAAATTGCTTGAGCCGCTTGTTATGAACCCCGACAGCACCGCCGTAAGTCCTATTCCCGCCGACATCACAACCACAGTCGCAATCTCGGAATATTTCCCGAACGCCTTTCTCAGCGCCTCAATGCCAAGCACCGCGAACACGGAAAACAGCACCGCGCCGAGAATGGGATTTATTCCCATCACAAGTCCGAAAGCAATTCCCGCAAGCGCGCTGTGCGACGCGGCATCGCCGATAGCGGAAAGCCGCTTTAACACTATGGACGTGCCTATGCACGGAGCAATCACCGCTATTATTACCGCGACAAAAAAGGCGCGGCGCATAAATTCATATTGAAAAATCTCAGGCATGATGATGCGTCCTCCTTCCCGCGAATATATCGTTTATCTGCTCCATTGTAAGATTATTCCTGCTGACAAATTCGCCGTTGCCATGCTCGCAGAAGATAAGCAGCTTTCCCGATACCTTGACAAGCTCCGGCGTATCGTGATTGGTCATTATGATAGTCATACCCTGATTGTTTAAATCGGTGATTATATCCATTATCTGCCTTACGGATTTCGCGTCAACGCCCACTGTCGGCTCGTCCATGAGCAGCAGCTCCGGCTCGGAGATGAGAGCGCGCGCTATAAAAATCCTTTGCTGCTGTCCGCCCGACAGCTTGCCTATAAGCTTATTCTCAAAGCCGGACATCCCAACCTTGTCAAGCACTATACGGAGCTTTTCATAATCCTCCCTTGTATAGCGTCTGAAAAGTCCCTTTCGGCTGTAAAGGTTCGCCATTACAACCTCCTTTACGGTCGCCGGAAAGTCACTGTTAAAGGAATTTGCCTTTTGCGAAACATAACCAATCTTATAATTGTCCTTGAACCTTGACAAATCCTGTCCGAACAGTGTTATTTTTCCCTGAGAATACGGGAGTATTTTTAATATTATTTTTATAAGCGTGCTTTTGCCCGCGCCGTTCGCGCCGATTATTCCGAGAAAATCACCCTTATGTAAGGTGAAATTCACATCGCGCAGCACAGACGCGTCCGAATAGTTAAAATACAGATTTTCAATCCTTAAAATTTCCTGCTCCATTAAATTCCATCCTTTAGCCTGTTAAGGTTCTCTTTCATAATTGTAACATAATCGCGCCCCTCGCCGTCACCCTCGAAGGTGTAAAGCGGCAGAGCCTCTATTCCCGCCTCCGCGGCAACGGCGTTAGCCGTTTTATCACCCTCAAGAGGGTCGTAGAAAATGCACTTGGCGCCCTCGGCTTTTATCTCGTCCACAATTTTCGCCATTTGCGCGGGCGATGGGTCGCTGTCGCCGGAAATGCCCTCAAGCGCGGTCTGCTCCATACCGAACTCATCGCACAAATAGCTGTACGCGCCGTGGGTTACGAACAAGCGCTTTCCGCTAAGTCCTGCGTTTTCATACTCCGCCTTGACCGCGTCTATCTGCGCGATATAATCGGCGGTTCTTTGACTGTAATTATCCGCGTTTTCGCTGTCAGCCTCCGAAAGCGCGGTGCATATAAGCTGTAATTGCAGCTTTGCGTTTTCAAGATTCAGCCAAACGTGCGGATCGGCGTCCGTAACCTCGACCGCGTCCGAAGCGCATATCACAGTTACGGTTTCGGGAAGAGTATCCGCAATGTCCTCCGCCCAATGCTCCATACCCGCACCGTTGTAAATGAATATATCCGCTTCGGAGAGCTTTGCCATATCGGAAGCGGTAGGCTCAAAATCGTGCGGTTCGGTTCCCGACGGAACTATGTTGTAAAGCTCAATATCGTCGCCGCCGACCGTGAGCGCAAAATCATTCATAGCGTAAAATGAGGTGTAAACCACCGACTTGCCGCTTTTTTCAACGGACGTTTCGCCGCACCCTGTCAAAAACAGCGCCGCAGCCGCAATAATAAGTATAAATCTTGATATTTTTTTCATATTTGTTTTTCCTTTCATTGTTGTAAATTGTGGTAAACGACAACTCGTAAGCGACTGAGGGATTCCTCACTGCACTTCGTAGAGGGCGCCCATTGGGCGCCCCTACAATTCCGCCGCAAATTTAACCTTTTCGTAGGGGTCGGCGCCTCGACGACCCGTTCCGTAGGGGCGACCCTTGTGGTCGCCCGAATCCCTCCACCGGCTCCGCCGGTCCCCCTCCCTTTAACAAGGGAGGCTTACTGCCGCCCCGAGCGTAAAGCGTGCAAATTCATAAAATTAGCAAGCCGTAAAGGCGCAGGAAATTTTTCGCAGGTTGTGCGCTTTTGCGAGCGGTGCTGTACGTGTGTACCGCCCCGAGCGTAAAGCGTGCAAGATGCGGAAAATTAACAAGCCGTCAATTTCTACTTCGCGTCATACCAGCTATGCCCCACCGACATATCCACCTTAAGCGGGACGCTTAAATCCATTGCGCCCTGCATTTCCTCGGCGAGTATTTTTTTCACGGCATCGACTTCATTCTCCGCCGCCTCCACAATCAGCTCGTCATGCACCTGCAAAATCAGGCGCGACTTCAATCCCTCACTGATAAGCCTTTGGTCCACTCTTACCATCGCAAGCTTTATAATATCCGCCGCCGTTCCCTGAATCGGCGTGTTGAGCGCGACGCGCTCGCCGAACTGGCGCATATTGAAATTCGGCGACTTTAATTCGGGAATATACCGTATTCGGTTCATCAAGGTCTTAACGTAGCCGTCCCGCTTCGCCTTTTCCTTTATCTCCTCCATATACCGGCGCACGCCGTGATACTTTTCAAGATAGCTGTCTATATAGGCCTTTGCCTCCTTTACGGATATATGCAAATCCTGTGCGAGCGAGAACTCGCCTATTCCGTAAACTATTCCGAAATTAACCGCTTTCGCGCTCGACCGCTGCTCCTTTGTCACCTCGTCAAGCGGTATCCCCAATACCTGCGACGCCGTAACGGCATGAATATCCTCGTTGTTTTTAAACGCGTTTATCATGGTTTCATCATTCGCTATATGCGCCAAAACTCTAAGCTCAATCTGCGAATAGTCGGCATCCGCAAGCACATATCCGTCCCGCGCAACGAACATTTTTCTGATTTCGCGTCCCAGCTCCGTGCGTGTGGGAATATTCTGTAAATTCGGCTCGGTTGACGATAATCTTCCCGTCACCGTTACGGTCTGCGTAAACACCGAATGTATGCGGTGCGTTTCGGGATTGACCACCGCCGCGAGTCCGTCGCAATAGGTACTTTTCAGCTTTGCAAGCTGCCGATATTCCATAATTAAATTTATTATCGGGTGCTTATCCCTCAGCTTTTCAAGCACGTCCGCGTTGGTCGCGTAGCCCTTTCTTGTTTTCTTTGCGGGCTTTAACCCGAGCTTTTCAAACAAAATTATACCGAGCTGTTTGGGTGAATTTATATTAAACTTCTCGTCTGCAAGGATATATATTTCCTTTGTAAGCGCGTCTATTTTTTCGCCGAGCTTTTCGGAAAACGCCTTGAGCTGCTCATCATCGACAAGAAATCCGTTTATCTCAAGATGCGCGAGTACCGTGACAAGCGGCAGCTCCACCTCGCGGTAAAGCATTTCCTGTCCGTTTTCCTTTATTTTTTCACCTATTTTTTCATTCAGCTTTCCGAGTGCGAAAGCGCATTTGGCAAGATATTCGTCCTTGTCGCTCTCGTCCTCCTCCAGCAGCGACAGCTGCTTAGCCTCCGGCTTTTCAATCTCAACACCGAAATATTCCTCCGTCAGCTTTTCAATCGTGTATTCGCTCCTTGCCGGATCCACAAGATACGCGGCAATCGCGGTATCGTCACATATATTTTTTATATCGATTTTTCCGTTCAGCTTTACAATAGTTTCCTTTGCGTCAAACAGAATTTTCGGTATATCCGCGTTTTCAAGTATTTGCTTCGCCGTGTCCGCCGCGTTATCTCCGCTCACTACAGCCGCGCGCTTTTCGCCGCCCGCGGCAACCGCGCTTATATTACCGCCGTCAAAATCAAGCACAATCGGCAGCCTTTTATCCTTTGAATACAGCGCGGCTATATCGGTTTCATACTTAAAGCCGTCAAAAATATCCTCTGCCGCGCGCTCCGCGCCCTCCGCCGACAAATCAAGCTTCTTTATTATACTGTTAAGCTCCAGCCGCTTTAAAATATCATACAGTCCCGCGCTTGAGGAAAAGCCGCTGAACGCACAGTCCTCCGCGGAAAAGTCAATCGGAGTGTTTACATCGATTGTCGCAAGCTCCTTAGACATAAACGCCATATCCCTGCCGTCCTTCAGCTTTTGGAGCATCGCGCCCTTTAAGCCTATATCGTCAATATTCTCATAAATATACTCAATGCTGTGATACTTTTCAATAAGACTCATCGCGGTCTTTTCGCCTATTCCCTTGACGCCCGGGATATTGTCCGACGGGTCGCCCATAAGCGCCTTTATGTCTATAAATTCCGACGGCGTGACGCGGTAACGCTCCTTTACCGCGTTATCGTCATATATGGTGGTTTCATTATATCCCGACTTTGTAACGGTCAATATAACCCTTGTTTTATCGCTTGCAAGCTGCAAATCGTCCTTGTCGCCGGTGGCGATAAAGCAGCTTATTTCCCGCTCCGAGCAGATACGCGCGACTGTTCCTATAATGTCGTCCGCCTCATAACCCTCCTTTTCAAGGATTGTTATATTCATCGCGCGCAGAACCTCCTTGGCTATCGGCATCTGCGCGGCAAGTCCCTCCGGCATCGGCTTACGCTGCGCCTTATATCCCTCATACTGCTTATGGCGAAAGGTCGGTGCCTTAACGTCAAACGCGGCGCAGATATAATCAGGCTCCTGCTCCTTTATAAGCTTCAGCAGGATATTCAAAAAGCCGTATATCGCGTTCGTCGGAGTGCCGTCCTTTGTTGAGAGGTAGCGCACTCCGTAAAACGCGCGGTTTAATATACTGTTTGAGTCGATTATGAGTAGCTTTTTCATTCGGTTTTTCCTTTCTTTGAATAAATACAGAAGTATCGCGCAAGACCCCTCAGTCACTTCGTGACAGCTCCCCTATTAGGGGAGCCTTACGCTATTTATCCTTCACATTTTAATTGCAAATAATTCGCATTTATAAATATTCTATTCCTATTACCTCTGTTTGTCAATACCCGTTCACAATTTGTTCATAAAATCAACGATTTCTGTTTACATTTAATTCATACCAGTGTCAAAAGTGTATTGTATGATATAACCATAGTCAGGGAAGAGATATACTGAGTATGAATTTTAATGATTTTGCTAATAATGGGTAATAAGGAGGATGCTGATCATGAAAAAGTACCCGTATACAGAATCTACAGACTTGGTTGTTTATAACAAAAAGCCTAAGAAGGAAAAGAAGCAGAGAGTATGGCTTACGGCTCTATGCTCGGCATTGGCGGCAAGCATATTCACGGCGGGAGTTTTCGGAACGGGAATGTATTTCACATTAAAGAATACGGATTCCGTGCAAACGCAGTCAACAGTGGCAAGCGCGGTAACCACCGAAACCGATTCATCATCAAGCAGCAGCGCCGAGCTTACAACATATAAAAACGGAAAAAAGGTTCTTACAATTCCCGAAATCGCGGCGTTGGTAGGTCCGAGCGTTGTGGGTGTTATAAATAAAACGACGGTATCAACTCAAAAATATTACGACCCGTTCTCGGGCAGATATTACTACAGCTCCGATTCGGAGGACGCGGAAACGGTTGAGCAGGGCAGCGGCTCCGGAATAATATTCCAGGAGGACGGATATATTGTAACCAACCAGCACGTTATCGACGGCGCGGACGAGGTATCGGTAATTCTTAACACAGGCGAGGAATTTACCGCGACGATTGTAGGTCAGGATACAAAAACAGACCTTGCGGTTTTGAAAATAGACCCGGGTACAACGGAGCTTACGGCGGCGACTCTCGGTGATTCAACAACGGTTGAGGTCGGCGAGCTGGCGGTTGCGATAGGCAACCCGATGGGTCAGGAATTTTCCGGCTCTGTTACGGCGGGCATCATAAGCGCGGTAAACAGAACCATGACTATAGACAACAGAACATATAACCTGTTGCAGACAGACGCGGCAATTAACTCCGGCAATTCGGGCGGAGCCTTGATAAACCAATACGGCGAGGTTATCGGCATTAACTCTGTTAAGCTGTCAACCACAGGCGTTGAGGGCATGGGCTTTGCGATAGCCATATCGGAAGCGAAGCCGATAATCGAGGAGCTTATGACATCGGGATATGTCACAGGCAGACCGTTTGTCGGAATAAGCATTAAGGAAACAAGCTACGGGCTCTTCATCGCGGGCGTTACCGAGGGCAGCGGCGCAGAGGAAGCGGGTCTTAAAGCATACGATATGATACTTGAAGTGGACGGTCAGAAGGTTTCCTCTTCGGATGAAATCAATGAAATTCGCGATTCCAAGCAGGTGGGCGATTATCTGACCTTCAAAATCCTCAGAGACGGCGAAACCATGGAGGTACAGGTTCGCCTTACGGAAAGCTCCGGGGAATGACAAAGCTATCCAGTTTTAATTGATAGGCTGCCTTAACCGGCAGCCGATACCATCCTTTTTTTCATATGCCCTTGCCTTCCCCAAAGGCAAGGGTCCCCCCAAAAGATCCAAATATCTCAGATATTTGTTTCTATATAGCAGTGTTACATCTTTTTAAAGTTGTGATAACTCCCCCATAAAAAAACATTTACTCCCCCAAACGTATTTGTTTTAAGCACCGTCCGAAACGGCGGTGTTTTTTTTGCAAAAAAGTCTGCCGAAAATTTTCGGCAGACTTAAAAAATTTTATCGTCAAACAGTTTACAGCTTAATTAAGACATCTTCAAGAGAGCGTTTCGGCACATTTATTACCCCGTTTTCGTCCTCATAATATTTCACGCCGTTTTTCATCTCAACCATACGGCTTTCCTGTGCGCCGTAGCCGACAGCCATAAGATATACAACGTCAAGCTTATCGTCAAGGGAGAGCAGCTTTTTTATGCCGTCGCGCTGAAGCGCTCCGAGCCAGCAGGTGCCAAGTCCCATTTCAACCGCCTCAAGCATCATCGTGGTGACAGCCGCGCCTGCCTCAACCTCAAAGCCGCCGTTCGGCTTTATATTCCTGTCGCCCAGCACCGCGACATACGCGGCGGGTCTTTCGTTTTCCTTCGGCGCGCCGTCCGCAAGATAGCCCGCCCATTTTGTAAGCGGATATATCCTTGAAAGCGTTTCGTCATCGGTTATAAGAGCAAATTTAAGCGGCTGCGTATTGGCTCCGTAAGCCGCAACCCTCGCGCAGTCAACCAATTTTTCAAGGTCCTTTTCGTCAACCCTTTTCTGCTCGAATTTTCTTATCGACCGTCTTTTCATTATCGCGTCATATACATTCATAAATTTTTACCTCCGTTTTTTTATTTTATTCTATTTTATCACATTTTTTCACCTTTTTCAATTTTGTATTCCGTATTTGCTTTACATAACGCGAAAAATTTTATATAATAAGGAAT
>JAJQAT010000063.1 GCA_021203665.1 Bacillota bacterium | reverse complement strand
ATTATAAAAAGAGAGGTATCACAAAATGACAACACAAAGCATTATTCAAGGCATAGTATTGCTGCTGTATTTCATTGCGATGATAATGGTCGGATTTATTTTCTATAAGAGAAATTCGTCGCATTCCGATTATTTTCTGGGCAACAGACAAATGAACGTATGGGTAACGTCAATGAGCGCGCAGGCATCGGATATGAGCGGCTGGCTGCTTATGGGACTTCCCGGAACGGCGTACCTTTTGGGCGCGGGAACAACCGAGGCGGCGTGGACGGCGATAGGTCTGGCGTTGGGAACATATCTCAACTGGCTGATTGTGGCAAAGCCGCTGAGAAAATACACTCAAATAGCCGGAAATTCAATCACAATTCCGGATTTTCTCAAAAATCGTTTTCATTCAAAGTCAAATGTGTTAAGCGTGTTTTCCGCACTGTTCATTCTGATATTCTTCACGGTTTACACCTCGTCGATGTTCGCGGCGGGAGCAAAGCTCTTTGATTACATATTCGGAATAGGCTATTTGCCCGCGCTTGTGCTGAGCGTTGTTGTGGTTGCGGCATATACGTTCCTCGGCGGATTTAAGGCGGTATGCTGGACGGACCTTTTCCAGGGTACCTTGATGTTCCTCGCGCTTATAATAGTGCCCGCGTTTATGTATAAGGGACTTACCGCGGGCGGCTTTGAATGGTCGCAGCTCGGCGATATTTCACTCGGAGTTACAGAGGGCTTCGGAGCGATGAGTATAGTCAGCGCGATAGCTTGGGGTCTCGGATATTTCGGACAGCCTCATATACTTACAAGATTTATGGCTATTAAATCCTCAAAGGACATCAAGCCGGCAAGAAGAATCGCTATGGTATGGGTTGTTATAACTCTCGGTATGGCGGTTATCGTGGGTGTTCTCGCGAATCCGTATCTTCAGCAGCTTTTGGCGTCGGGCAATCTTGCCGAGGGCGTTTTGGGTGCTGACGGTATGCTCGCGGACGGCGAAAAGGTGTTTATGGTGCTTGTCCAAAATATGTTCCCGACTGTTATTGCCGGCATATTCCTCGCGGCGGTGCTTGCGGCTATTATGTCAACGGCGGATTCGCAGCTGCTTGTTGCGTCGTCATCGTTTGCGTCGGATATTTACAATACGGTTATAAACAAGAAAGCGACGGAAAAGCATTTGCTCAGAGTAAGCCGTGTTACGATACTTGTAATCGCGATTATCGCGTGTCTGCTTGCGCTTGATAAGGATTCATCGGTATTTGAGATAGTATCCCACGCGTGGGCGGGCTTCGGCGCGGCGTTCGGACCGGTTATTTTGTGCAGCCTGTTCTGGAAACGCTGTAACGAAAAGGGCGCTCTTGCCGGAGTTATTTCGGGCGGCGCGGTCGCGCTTTTGTGGGCATACGTTCCGACCGCGATATGGGGCGAAAGCTTACCCGGAATATTCACCACATATGAGATTATTCCCGGATTTATCATATCGCTCGCGCTTATCTTTATAGTTTCACTTGCGACAAAGGCGCCCTCCGAGGAGGTTGTCAAGGAGTTTGAATCGGTAAAGACGGCGGATATTTAACGCGTATGAAGTAAAATTTGAACCGTATCACCTATGGGAAGCGGAAGCGTAACCCGAGCGGTGTTTGCCTGTATTTCAAGGGCTGACCTTTGTGCCGGCCCTTTTTCAATGATAAAGGAGAAGCTATGGAGCTTAAACGAGATTCCTGGACAAGCGGGGATTATACGGAGCTTGTTGAATATTTAAAAACGCTTGCGGACGGCGAATACAAAAAATTCGCCGACTCGCTTGTGCCTGGCGGCGGCGCGTCGTTCGGCGTGCGTGTGCCGATACTGCGCGCGGCGGCAAAGGAAATTGTAAAGGGAAATTACGCGGAATTTTTGAAATGCGACAAGGGAATATGCCGCGAGGAAATTATGCTCGAGGGCATGGTGATGTCGCTGATAAAATGCGGTTATCCGCAAATGCTAAGATATATAAAGGCGTACGCGGGTAAGATTACGAGCTGGGAAACCTGCGACATAGTATCGTTTAAGGGATTGAAAAAATATCTGCCGGAATTTTGGGGCGATACAGAATATTTCATATATAACGAAAATCCTTGGATTGCGCGTTTCGGCTTTAAGTGCCTGCTCGACTTTTATCTTACCGATGAATATATCGATGCCGTGCTTGACCGCGTAAATTCGGTCGATTCGGATTTTTATTATTTGCAGATGATGCAGGCTTGGCTTATTGCGACAGCCGCGGCAAAATGCCGCGATAAAACAATGAAATTCCTTGAAAATAATAATTTGAATGACGCGACTCAAAATATGGCGGTGAGAAAAATCCGCGAATCGAACAGGATTTCAAAGGAGGACAAGGAAACGGCGGCGAGGTTAAAAAATAACCGTCCGCGCGGAAGACACGTTGTTATGTGACAGCAAAAAAAATATTCCATATTATATAATGTAACGTATTTTGAAGGGAATGATATTTATGGAATATAACAGAGCGGCGGCAGTCGCTTACGCAAAGAGATGGGCATACGGCAGAAATCCCGCCTATTATGATTTTTCGGATATAGGCGGCGACTGCACCAATTTCGCGTCGCAGTGCATTTATGCCGGCAGCGGTGTCATGAACTACACGCCGACATACGGCTGGTATTATATTTCGGTGAATGACCGCGCTCCGGCATGGACCGGAGTTGACGAGCTGTATAGATTTCTGACGACAAACCGCGGCGCGGGACCGCGCGCCGTTGAAACCGACCTGGCGCAGATTAGGGACGGAGATATAATTCAGCTGAAATTTAAGGAGCGGGAACGCTTTGACCATACGCCGGTTGTGGTGGATGCCGGAAACGGAACGCCCGACGGCATTTTGGTCGCGGCGCATTCCAATGATTCGGACTGCCGCCCGCTGTCCACATACAGATATATCGAAATACGTCCTTTGCATATAACCGATGTCGGAGAGTAAAATAAAAAATTTCGGTTGAATAATTTTCATATTGGTGGTAAAATAAATAAAGCAAAATTCTTCACAAAAGAGGTGTTACAATTTAATTATGAAACGATTATTTCCGTTTTTAAAGCCGTACCGCTTGCAGCTTACGATAGGACCGTTTTTCAAGCTGTCGGAGGCGGTATTGGAGCTGCTTATTCCCACGCTTATGGCGCTTTTAATCGATAACGGCGTAAACGCGGGCAATAAGGATTATATTATAAAAATGGGCATAGTTATGCTTGTAATCGCCACATTCGGCGTTATGTTCGCGTATATATGCCAATACAGCGCGTCCATAGCCTCTCAGGGATTCGGCACGGACGTGCGAAACGCGATGTTTAAAAAAATAGAAACCTTATCCTTTACTCAGCTTGATAAATTCGGCACGCCGTCGCTGATAAACCGTATCACGGGCGATGTGAATCAGCTGCAGTCGGCGGTGGCGATGCTTATACGGCTTGTAATCCGCGCGCCGTTTTTGTGCGTCGGCGGACTTATTATGGCTATGATGATTGATTTGAAATTATCGATTATTTTTATGATTGTTATACCGCTGTTTATTTTGGTGCTGTTTCTTGTAATGTTCAAGGCGGTGCCGCTGTATAAATCGGTGCAGAAAAAGCTCGACTCTCTCACTCTTGTGCTGCGTGAAAACCTGTCGGGCGTGCGCGTAATCCGCGCTTTCGCGGGCGGACACCGCGAAAAGGAACGCTTTAACGATAAAAATAAGGATTACGCCGATACCGCGATACGCGTGGGAAAAATCGCCGCGCTTACGAATCCGCTCACTTCGATAATTATGAATCTTGCGGCAATCGCGGTTATTTATTTCGGCGGAATACGCGTAAATACGGGTAATTTGTCGCAGGGCGAGGTTATAGCGTTTATAAACTACATCACGCAGATTTTAAACGCTATGATAATCGTTGCGAACCTTGTTATTTTGTATACAAAGGCATACGCCTCGGCGCTCAGAGTAAGCGAGGTTCTTGCCGCCGAGCCCGCTATTAAATATGGAACGGCGGCCGCGGCGGACAAATCGGACAACGCGGTTGAATTTAAAAATGCTTCGCTGACCTACGGCACAAGTAAAATTCCCGCGGTGGACAATATAAATTTAGCCGTTAAAAAGGGCGAGACTCTCGGCATTATCGGCGGTACAGGCTCCGGCAAGACGACCCTTATAAGCCTTATCCCGCGCTTTTATGACGCGACGCGCGGCGAGGTGCTTATAAACGGCGTAAGCATAGCCGATTACAGCGAGGAGGCTTTGCGCTCCTTGGTGGCGGTGGTACAGCAGAGGGCGGCGCTGTTTTCGGGAACTGTTGCCGATAATATGCGTATGGCAAAGGCGGACGCGACGATGGAGGAAATGCGCGAGGCGGCGGATATTGCTCAGGCAACGGAATTTATAGACCGTCTGGAGGACGGCTTTGAAACTCACGTTTCGCAGGGAGGAAACAATCTTTCCGGCGGACAGAAGCAGCGTCTTACGATAGCGCGTGCGCTTGTTAAAAAATCGCCGATACTTATTCTTGACGACAGCGCCAGCGCGCTTGACTACGCGACCGACGCGGCTTTGCGCCGAGCCATAAAGGAAAGCACGGATAATCAAACGGTGATAATCGTGTCACAGCGCGTCAATTCCGTAAAGGACGCCGACAGAATAGCCGTTATGGACGACGGTGAAATCGTAGGAATCGGCACGCACAAGGAGCTTGTGAAGAATTGTGAAATTTACAGAGAAATATGCAGCTCGCAGGAGCAGTTGGAGGAGGGTGATGAAAATGAAGAAGGATAACACCTTATCCAAGCTTTACTCGTATGTGGCGGAACATAAAAAATACTTTGTGCTGGTTATAATATCGGCGCTTTTGGCGAATGTGTTTATGCTTGTCGCGCCGTATATTTCCGGACTTGCCATAGATTATATCAAGGGCGAGAACAATGTGGATTTTCCGATGGTGATAAAATTTATAGGAATACTTTTCGCGGTGTACGTGCTTAACGCGCTGTTCACATGGGGTATGACCGTTTTCACCAACGCGCTTTCAAACAGAACAATAGAAAAAATGCGCAAGGACGCGTTCGGGAAAATCTCAAAGCTGCCGCTGAGATTCTTTGACGGACATTCGCACGGCGATATTATAAGCCGTCTGACAAACGATATTGACGCGGTGTCCGAGGGACTTTTACAGGGAATAACTCAGCTTTTTTCGGGTCTGGTGACTGTTATCGGCTCGCTTGCGCTGATGTTTATGCTGAACTGGAAGATTACGCTGTGCGTTATTGTGATAACGGTAATATGTATTTTCGTTTCAAAGTTTATCGCCACAAATTCGGGCAAGATGTTCCGCTTGCAGGCGCAGACTGTCGGCGAGCTTAACGGATACGTTTCCGAAACGGTGGGAAATCTTAAGGTTGTAAAGGCGTTCGGCTATGAGGATAGGAGCGCGGAGGTTTTCGGAGAAATAAACAGCCGCTTGTATGACTGCGGACAAAAGGCGCAGTTTTATTCCTCGCTTGTAAATCCGTCAACGCGTTATATAAATAATTTGGCGTATATTTCCGTCGGAGTTTTGGGCGGACTTGCCGCGCTTGCGGGTCATTTGAGCGTCGGCATAATTTCGAGCTTTCTTATATACGCGACGCAGTTCGCGCGCCCGATAAACGATATGACGAGCATACTCACTCAGCTTCAGTCCGCGCAGGCGGCGGCGGCAAGAATATTCGCACTCGGCGATATTGAGCCGGAAAAGCCGGACGCGAATCTCCCCGAGCTTGACGTTAAGGGCGGCGAGGTTGTGTTTAAGGACGTGGATTTTTCATACGATAAGGAGCGCGAGCTGATAAAGAATTTGAGCATAACGGCAAAGCCGGGTATGCGCGTGGCGATAGTCGGACCTACGGGCGCGGGCAAAACCACGATAGTAAATTTGCTTATGAATTTCTACGGCGTTGACAGAGGCGCGATTTTTGTTGACGGTCAGAATATAGACGACGTAACGCGAGACAGCCTGAGGAAAAGCTTCGGCATGGTACTCCAGGATACGTGGCTGTTTTCGGGCACGGTAAAGGAGAATATAGCCTACGGCAAGGAGGGCGCGACCGACGAGGAAATCATAGCCGCGGCAAAGGCGGCGTCCGCGCACGGATTTATAAGACGTCTGCCGGACGGCTATGACACAATGATAACCGAGGACGGCGGCAATCTTTCGGGCGGTCAAAAGCAGCTTCTTACAATAGCGCGCGCAATGCTCTCCGACCCGAGGGTGCTTATTTTGGACGAGGCCACCTCAAATGTTGATACAATGACCGAGCAGAGAATCCAAAAGGCGTTTCTGAAGATGATGGAAGGAAGAACAAGCTTTATTATCGCTCACCGTCTTTCAACGATACGCGGAGCGGATTTGATATTGGTTATGGATAAGGGACGAATTATAGAGCAGGGAACCCACGAGGAGCTGCTCGCAAAGAACGGATTTTATACAAAGCTGTATAACAGTTAAATTTGGGTGAAATACAAAAGCGAAAAAGCGCGGTGCTTTTTCGCTTTTTGTTTGTTATCGGCAAGCGTCTGCAAATGCCTTGAAAATTTTCAGACTGTTTTTGTTTATATGAAAATCAAATTCGGGATGCCATTGCAATCCCCAAACAAAATCCTTTCCGGTATGCGCCGCCGCCTCTATGAGTCCGTCCTCCGACTCGGCGAGTATTTCCAGATTATCGCCCAATTTTTTTATCGCCTGATGGTGGTAGCTGTTTACGCCGAGCCTTTCCGTGCCGAGCAAATCATACAGCGGAGAGGGCTTTTTAATATTCACGTAATGCGCGGTATCGGTGTATGGAGGACTCATATGATGCTCGATACCGCTCGGATGCTCCGTCGGTAAATCCTGATACAATGTTCCGCCCTGCAAAACGTTAATAAGCTGTACGCCTCGGCAAATTCCCAATACGGGTTTATTCTCTTCCAATGCTCTCGCATACAACGCGCTTTCGAGAGAATCCCTTGCCGCGCAGGAAATGCCGCAGGTTTCTCTTTCTGTCTCTCCGTAAAGCGCCGGCGACACATCATGCCCGCCGGTCATGAGCAGACCGCCGCAAAGGTCAAATATTTTGAGAGCGTCCCGCGCACTGCAGTTAAGCGGAAGAATGAGCGGTATGCCGCCGGCGGCTTCAATGCCGTTCATATAACCCGGGAGCATCCAAATGCTTTCCTTGTCGTCGTCCCACAAGGGCACAACAGCGATAATTTTTTTAGCCATATTCATCACCTACGAAAATGTATTTTGCGTTTTTTCATGCAAATCAGATTTAGCTTGCAATTATATCATTATTATAGTATAATTTAGAAATAAAATCAACAAATTTAACAGGAGAATGATAAATGATAACGGTAACGAATGTAAGTCTGAATTTCAGCGGGCAAAATCTGTTTTCGGACGTAAATTTAAAGTTCACGCCGGGCAACTGCTACGGTGTAATAGGCGCAAACGGTGCGGGAAAATCCACGTTTTTGCGTATACTTTCGGGCGACCTTGACTCGACAACGGGCGAGGTTTCGATTGACCCGAATTGCCGTATGTCGGTGCTGAAACAGGACCATTTCGCCTTTGACGAATACACCGTGCTTGACACGATTATTATGGGCAATAAAAGGCTCTACGACATAATGAAGGAAAAGGACGCTCTGTACGAAAAGGAGGACTTTTCCGATGAGGACGGAATAAGGGCGGCTGAGCTTGAGACGGAGTTCGCGGAGATGGACGGCTGGGAGGCTGATTCAAACGCGTCAAAGCTGATGCAGGGACTCGGACTTGACGAGAGTATATTGTATTCCGTGATGGCGGATTTGGGCGGCAATGAAAAGGTCAAGGTGCTGCTTGCTCAGGCGCTTTTCGGCGATCCCGACATAATACTTCTGGACGAGCCGACAAACCACCTTGATTTGCAGGCGATTGAATGGCTCGAGGATTTTCTGCTCGATTATGAGGGCACTGTGATAGTTGTGTCCCACGACAGATATTTTCTGAACGTGGTATGCACGCATATTGTGGATATAGATTACTCAAAGGTAAAAATGTATGTGGGCAATTACGAGTTTTGGTACGAGTCAAGCCAGATGATGGAGAGGCTTATTAAACAGCAGAACAAAAAGGCTGAGGAAAAAATCAAGGAATTGCAGACCTTTATTCAGCGCTTCTCGGCAAACAAATCAAAGTCAAAGCAAGCGACGAGCCGTAAAAAGATGCTTGACAAGCTCACCGTCGAGGAGCTGCCCGCGTCGTCAAGACGTTACCCGTTTGTCGGATTTGAAATGGACCGCGAGGCGGGACGTGATTTGCTGACGGTGGACGGCGTTTCAAAGACCGTGAACGGAGAGAAGCTCATCAACAATGTATCCTTTACAATGAATCACAACGATAAGATTGCCGTTATCGGCGAGAGCGAAATTGCCATAACCGCGCTTATGCGGATACTTGCCGGTGAAAGCGAGCCGGACGCGGGAACGGTTAAATGGGGCGTAAGCACGTCGAGGAGCTATTTCCCGAAGGACAATTCAAAATATTTCGACGGCTGTGAGCTAAACCTTGTTGACTGGCTGCGCCAATACAGCGCGGAGGGGTTTGAAACTCAGAATGAGTCGTATATACGCGGATTTTTGGGCAGAATGCTGTTCTCCGGCGATGATGTGTTCAAAAAGGTAAATGTGCTGTCGGGCGGCGAAAAGGTAAGGTGTATGCTTTCGCGAATGATGCTGTACGGCTCAAACGTACTGATACTCGATCAGCCTACCAATCATCTCGACCTGGAGTCGATAACGGCTGTCAACAACGGTCTTAAAGCGTTCAAGGGCAATGTGATATTCGCGTCGCATGACCATGAGTTTGTGAACACGGTGGCAAACAGAATTATAGATATTCAGGCGGACGGAAGTATTGTAGACAGAATGTGTACCTTTGACGAGTATATTGAAATGAGGAGGGCGAAGAAAGGTGAAATTTGAGAATACGGAGGTTTACGGATTTAAAAGAGCGCTGCGCGGTATGAGAAATCCGTTGGAGTCGTGGGCGAAAAACGATACCGTTGAGGAAAACGGCACGGTGACTATAGGCGAAAACGATTTGGGACTTGCGCAAAGACTTATAAAATCAGGCAGTGAGCATAGAAAGTTTATGCGTCAGATTATGGTGTCGGCGGATATTACCGCGCCGCTGTACTGGTGGAAGGAATTTGACACGTACAAGGTCGGCACAGTGGCAAACAGCACCTCCACAATGCACAAGCTGGCGTCCACGCCGATAACGGCGGACTGCTTTGAAATTGACGATTACAATGCCGATTTGGACTATGACGGAGTGAGATTGGGCGATGTGATTGACGAACATATTGAATTTCTGGAAAGTATGCGCCTAAAGTATCTTGAAACAAAGGACAAGGCATATTGGAAAGAGCTTATCCGTTGGCTGCCCGAATCATGGCAGCAGACAAGAACCGTCACGATGACATACGAAAATCTCCTTGCGATGTGCTCCCCGGGGCAGCGCCGTTTTCATAAGCTCACGGAGTGGTCGCAATCGTTCATCGCGTGGGCGAGAACGCTTCCCTACGCGCAGGAATTGATTTTCCTTGACGAGCTGTCATGAGGATAATAGCCGCGGTTGACGAAAGGTGGGGAATAGGCAAAAACGGCGGTCTTCTGTTCTCTCTTCCGTCGGATATGAGTTTTTTTAAGGAAAAGACAATGGGCGAAACGGTGATTATGGGACGAAAGACCTTTGAATCGCTCCCCGGCGGCAAGCCGCTTTGCGGCAGAGAAAATATCGTGCTGAGCGCGGACAAAGGCTTTACGGCGCGCGGAGTAAGGGTTTTTCACGCGGCGGAGGATTTGCTCCGCGAGTACGCGGACAGCGGCGCGTTCGTTATAGGCGGCGGAAGGGTGTACGAGCTGCTTTTGCCCTATTGCTCCGAGGCGTATATAACGCGTATATGCGCGGACGGCGGCGCGGACGTCTTTTTCCCGAATTTGGACGCGTCAAAGGAGTGGCGCGCGGCGGAAATATCGGAGCCGTTTACGGAGAACGGCGTCGAGCTTTTCTTCTGCAAATATGAGCGCATAAAGCCGAATTTTGAGCGGACCTCAAGCGGCTGTTAAATCGCATTTTGAACAAAAAACACTGTCATTTATACATTAAATTTATGAAAAACACTTTAAAAAATTTAAAAAATATGTTATTATATAG
>JAJQAT010000004.1 GCA_021203665.1 Bacillota bacterium | reverse complement strand
CCTGTATGTTTCACAATTGAAACATACCGATAAACCTTTTGTATTATTTGTATTAATTAAATAATTAATGTAACAATATTGTCAAATCGGCTTATTTGACATGAAACACGGTTTTTGTTATAATTAATATATATATCTATGCCCGGAGGACAGAGCCATGAGGATTTTATTCGTAAATAAATACTTGTATCGGCGCGGCGGAGCCGAAACGTATATGCTGAAGGATGGCGAATATATGCGTTCTGTCGGACACGAGGTGCAGTATTTCGGCATGGAGGACGAAAAAAATATTGTCGGAAACCGCGTCGGAGCGTATACCGATAATATCGATTTCCATAAATCCTCCTTAAAATACATCACATATCCGTTTACCGTAATTTATTCCCGAAAGGCGGCTGAAAAAATCCGCGCGGTTACAGAGGATTTCAAGCCCGATATTGTGCATCTGAATAATTTTAATTATCAGCTTACTCCGTCAATAATATATGAAATAAAAAAGCATAATATCCCTATCGTATACACCGCGCACGACGCGCAGCTTGTCTGTCCGAACCACCGAATGAAAAACGGCGCGGAGGACGGCTTGTGCCGCAGGTGCGCCGGAGGTAAATTTCACAACTGCATAAAAAACAAATGCGTTCATTCCTCGACGGCGCGCAGCGTGATAGGCGCGGCGGAATCGTGGATTTACAGAAAAAAGCATACATATAGGCTTATTGACAAAATCATATGCCCGTCCGAATTTATGGAAAGAGAGCTTATGCAAAACCCCGACCTTGCGGGCAGAACTATGACG
This sequence comes from Bacillota bacterium, assembly GCA_021203665.1. Taxonomy (GTDB): domain Bacteria; phylum Bacillota; class Clostridia; order UBA1381; family UBA1381; genus Hominilimicola. Next base: position 9,700 of record JAJQAT010000004.1, on the reverse strand, counting down.
CTGCATAATTTTATCGATGAGATAAAGCCGTCCGGCGCGGAGCGTGAGAATTACGTGCTTTATTTCGGACGCTACAGCGAGGAAAAGGGCATACGCACTCTTATAAAGGCGGCTCGCGCGCTGCCGACGCTGCAATTCGTTTTCGCGGGCGGCGGCGATATGGAGGATGAGATTAACGGCGTGGCGAATATCCGCAACCTCGGCTTTAAAACCGGCGGGGAGCTGCGCGATATTATTGAAAAGGCGGCGTTTTCGGTGCTTGCATCGGAATGGGCGGAAAATTGCCCGTTCACGGTTATGGAGTCGCAAACTCTTTGCACGCCGGTAATCGGCGCGAATATAGGCGGTATTCCGGAGCTTATAGACGAGGGAGTCACCGGAATGCTGTTTGAAAGCGGCAATGCCGCGGAGCTTACGGAAAAGATTGAGTATTTATATAAAAATCGGGAGCTGTGCCAAAGTATGCAGCAAAGCTGCGCGCAGCTGTCGTATGACACGATTTCGACTCATACGGATAAAATAATAAAGATATACAATGAATTGATTGGGAAATAAGCGTCGGCAATGGAGGATAAAATGAAAATTGCGATGATTGGTCACAAGCGTATCCCGTCGCGCGAGGGCGGAGTGGAGGTCGTTGTGGAGCAGCTCGCGACGCGTATGGCGGCGCTGGGACACGATGTGACCGCGTACAACCGCCGCGGCAAGCACGTATCGGGAGCGCAAACCGTTAAGACAAAGGAATATAAGGGCGTGAGAATTAAAACGATTCCCACGTTTGAAACGAGCAAGCTCAACGCGATAGTCTACTCGGTTTTGGCGACAATCGCGGCGCTGTTCGGACGATACGACGTAATTCATTTTCACGCCGAGGGACCGTGCTCAATGCTTTGGCTCCCTCATCTTTTCGGCATACGCACCGTGGCGTCCATACACGGACTTGACTGGCAGCAGGCAAAGTGGAAGGGCTTCGCGACAAGGGTGCTGAAATTCGGCGAGAAAACGGCGGCTAAGTACGCCGACGAGGTTATAGTACTGTCAGAGGAGATGAGACAGTATTTCCTTGACAGCTACGGACGCGAAACAAGGGTTTTCCATAACGGCGTTGAAATGTACGACTGCATGGAGCCGGATATAATAAAGAAGAAATACGGTCTCGAGCGTGACGAATACATTTTGTCTCTCGGCAGAATAGTGCCGGTAAAGGGCATTCATTACCTTATAGACGCGTATAAGAAAATCGACACCGATAAAAAGCTTGTGATAGCCGGCGGCGTGAGCCATTCGGACGAGTACGCCGAGGAATTAAGAAAAATGGCTGCGTCGGACGAGCGCATTATATTTACCGGATTTGTGGAGGGGCGCGAGCTTTGGGAGCTGTATTTCGGGTGCCTGATGTACGTTATGCCCAGCGACCACGAGGGTATGCCGCTCAGCCTGCTTGAGGCGATGAGCTGCGGCGCGCGGTGTCTTGTCAGCGATATTCCGGAGATGACAAACGTAATCGGAGAATACGGCTATACCTTCAAAAAGAGCGACACGGAGGATTTAAGGAAAAAAATAGAGGAAATTTTGCAAAAGCCAAAGCCGGATATGAGCGCACAGATTGAATATATAAGAAGCAATTACGGCTGGGACGAGGTTACCGCGAAAACGCTGGAGCTATATAAAAAGGGTGATTAAATGAAAAAGCGGATTGCACTGTATGTGAGGAGCGTATTGTCGCTCTTGCATATGGCGGCGGTGAAATTATTTAATATAAGAGGATTTTTCTCGGAGCCGGTACAGGATTTTTCGCTCGGAACGAGGTTTTCCCTAAGCGGCGGCGGAAAAATTTTCCTGAAAAAGCATATACACACAAGGCGCAATGTCCTTTTTGACGCCGACGGCGGCACCGTCAGGATTGGCGAGGGATGCTTTTTCAACAGCGGCTGCGCGGTTGTCTCAAAGGAGAGCGTGCTTATAGGAGATTACACCTCCTTCGGTCCTAACACCGTCGTGTACGACCACGACCATAATATAAGGTCAAATCTCAGCATACACGACAGCGGATTTGTCACGTCGCCCGTGAGCATAGGCAAAAATGTATGGGTAGGCGCGAACTGCGTGATACTCCGCGGCACAATTCTCGGCGACGGATGCGTGGTTGGCGCGGGAAGCGTCATAAAGGGCGTGTATCCGCCCGACACGGTGATAATTCAAAGGCGCGAGGAAAGTGTGAAAACAAGAGAAAATATTAACGGAAAGGATGTGGTAAAAGTTGATTGATACGGGGGAAACCGAAAAAAAGCGGACTGTGCTTGAGCTTATCTATATAATCGCGCTTGCCATGTCCACCATGGGTGAAACGGGCGCGTACTCCTCGGAGGTCACGCGCGCCATAAAGGCGATAGGTGTAATTATTGTTATAATGGGTGCGGTCGCGCTGTTTATTTCGGGAAATTTTGAGAGAGTAAAAACCGCGTCGAGATTCACCGGCATTTACGCGTTTATGCTTGTCTGTATAATCGCTTGGTCTGTTTTTCTGTGGATAATCAATCTTGAAAGCATTGACTTTATCCTCAGAGGCGTAGCCAAATTTATGTACCAATTCCTGGTGCTGCTGATTATATTTTCGGGAGTGTACCTGTTCGGCGAACGGGCGATTTACACCACATTCTACGGCATAGCGCTCGGCAACACCATAATCATGGCTATGAACTTGGCGACGTTCGGTCCGGTCGAGAGCCTTAATTCCGTTATAATGATGATAACGGGCGGCGGCGAGCAGACGGGTTTTGTGCGCGCAATGGAAATCCATGACGTCACGTTTACATTCGGATTTTTCATAATATACTTTTTGTTTTTCGCCCGACATAATAAGGAACGCGTAGCGTGTCTTTTAATATCCGTGTTCTATTTCCTGCTCGGCTGGAAGAGAATCGCTATGGCGGCATTGCCGGCAGCGCTGTTTTTGGGAATAATTCTCGGCAGAATGAAACCAAAAACAAGAAAAGGCTTTATGAAGTTTGTCATGTGGATGATTGTGATCGGCTCCTTTGGGTACATAGTCATAACCAATGTGGGAATTTTCGAGCAAATAACCGATTATTTGGGACTTGACACGATGGGCAGAAACGAGGTTTATAATTACATAAAGCAATACTACAGCATAAGCATCGGCTTTGTGGGGTACGGCTTTGAATACACTACGGTGCTTCTGCAAAAAATCGCCGCGGCGAATCCGGAGGCGCATATAGGCGTTTCGGCTATTCACAATAATATCCTCACGGTTTATATAGAGCTCGGCTTTGTCGGGTTTTGGGCGTGGATTGTGTACACGCTTGTGTTCCAGCTTAATTGGATGATTAACCATTGGGGAGAAAAAACGGCTATGCTGTTCTTCATGTGCGAGATTTATATTTTCATGACCTACACCACGGATAACACACTGTATTATTTTTACACAAGTCTTGTGCTGAGATTAATGCCTATGGCATACGCGTTCCACAAGCCGACGGAGCAGGATATACGTTACTGGCCGTGGGTCAAGGAACGGAAAATTACATAAAATTTAAAAGAATTTTACGTTAAGTCTAAAAAACTATTGAAAAATGATAATTTTTGTGATAATATAGAGTAGTTAATTGATAAAAATGCACAATCGGACAAAACCGCGGGGTTTTTGTCCGCGGTTTAATCTGATAAAGGAGTATTTGGATGAAAAAGGAAGGGAGAAATCTTCGGAGATTCGTGAAAAAATCCGAGGATAAGTTTACTAAAGTAGACTTCGACGATTCAAATTTTTTAAAAAAGCTGCTTTTCGTTATATTGAGCAATATAAAAGCGATATTGGCGTTGGTATGCGTGTTTGTTGTTGTGTGCTTCGCGGTGGTATACGCGGGAACTCTTGACAAGAAAACGGTGCTGCTGTCCTTGAATTACGAGGAGGCGTCCGACGGACAAAATCCGAATTACACAAGATACAACGTCTATGAGCTTGAATCGGACGAGGTAATGGAGCGCGCCATAGCGTACGCCGGCTTGCAGGATGTTCTCACGCCGTCGGAGCTGGCGGATCATATCGATATTGCCGAAAACAACAGCGGCAAAACCATAGACCCGACAGATGAGAATACATATTACATATCGACAAGCTATACGATTACATACACGAAAAACCGACAGATTAAAAATGTATCCACGGAGGATATGACGAATCTTATTTGCAAGGCATACAACGATATGTTCCATGACGAGTATGTCGGAACAAAGACCGTGCTTCAGTACGATTTGGGCGATATTGACGACATGGAGTATATAGAGATAGCCACGTTGTTCACAACCAAGTCCGATCAGATGCTGCGCTATATCGAGCAGAGAATCGAGAAAAATTCCACATACCGCTCGGACGCTACGGGTCAGAGCTTCCAGACTATAAGAAGGATGATTCAGAACGTTCAAAATTACAGTATAAAGAAATACTACTCGTTCGCGCTTGAAACTGGTCTTTCCAGAAACAAGGACCATTATGTCAGAACGCTCAATTATAAAAATGAAGTGCTTGACATGAAATATCGGAAATTCCTGATTGATTACAACGTAAGAAAGGAAAGCGTCCAAAATTACGATTCCGCGATGATAGGCACGGTAATGATTCCCGCCATCAACGAGAGAAACGAATACTATATGTCCAGAACCAATATAGGAACCGACTATCTCACAAAGGAAGCGGACTACAGTCTTTCTCAGGCAAGCTCCGTAAACAGGGATATTATAGAAAATAACGATATAATCAATAAGGTAAGCAATTCGACGGCGACCGAGGATGATTACCAAAAGGCGGAGGAGCTTATCGCGGCGGTTGACGCGGAGCTTAAAAACGTGGCGAGCATAGCCGACACAACCGACAAGGATTATATAAAGCATACAACCAAGGATTATCTAACCTTCACCGGCTATGACAGCTCGGATAATGAAATATTGATTCTTGAAACCGTTCTCGGCTCAACGGTTATATTCTTTGTGCTGCTGTGCGCTGTGTACTACTTTGCGGACGGTTATATAAGAAAGAAGGAGGGCGCGGTTCATGAATAATTTTAATGTTCTCAGATACCTCAGCAAATGGAAATATTTGATTTTCATTGTCTGTGTTCTCGGAGCCCTGCTTGTTTATAAATATGCGATGTACAACCAGGAATACACCGCGAGTACGGTAATAAGCTATACAAACGCGGACGCGAACGAGGGCAAAACGCCGAGCGGCGACGATTTGGACGTGACCGAAATGTATTCCGCGAGAGTAATCACCAGCGTGATAGAGGATCTTAACCTAAACATCGGCGCGGACGCGATACGCTCCAAGTGCCGCGTTGAGGGAATAACTCCCGAGGACGAGGAAACAAAGAAGGAGGCTCTGCTTGAGCAGGGCGAGGAGTACTCATACTTCCCGAATGATTATGTGGTGTCGTTCTCCGTCGAAAGCGATTACGGCGAGGACTTCGCGCGTACCGTGCTTGACTCGATAATTAAAAATTATTTCTCCTATTACGGTGAAAAGTATATAAATCAGCAGACACTCCCGAATAACAGCGTTCAGGATTCGGACGGTCAGTATGATTACATCGAGCGCGCGGAAATCCTTGACTCATGGGCGCAGAATATTTCCAATTATCTCGCGTCCAAAAAGAAAACGCAGCCGAATTACCGCAGCGCCGCTACGGGATATTCCTTCAGCGACCTTTACGAGATATACCAAACATACATAGATTACGACCTGCCCCAGATATATTCGCTTATACTTGAGCAGGAGGTAACAGAGGACAGGGAAACGCTTGTAAAGAAATATCAAAGCGATATAAGCACATACGAGCTTGACCTGCAAAATCTACAGGAAAAAATCGACAGCTTAAACGAGCTGATACAGAGCTACAGCGATAAAAACAAGGAGGGTACCGAGTACCATTTCGGAACGGAATCGGGCGACGGTACCTCAAGCGACTACATCCTAAAGGACGTCCAGGAGGACGTGAGCGAGGAATTCAGAGTTTCGAGCGAAACAACGTATGACGCCCTTGTTGACGAGTATGTTGACCTTGAAACCGAAAAGGAAAAGCTTGAGGTTGACCTTGAGCATAAGCAAAGGATGCTTGCCGTGTTCACAAACGAAACAGTTTCGGACACGCAGGAAAAGAGCAACACCAAGGCTATAGAGGAGGGTCTTGAAACGCTTTCGCAGAATCTTGACGAAACGTTTCAGATTCTTTCCGACACCGTTGACGAATACAATCAATTTGTCGGCGCGTACAACGTGTCCACGCTCGCGAGCATAACCACAGAGGAAAAAATTAACGTAAGAATGTACATAATCCTCGCGATAATCATATTCTTCTTCGGAGGCTGCATAGGCGCGATTATTTTGGGACGCTCTAAGGAATTTCTTGATTACATCATGTACACGGATAAAAAGACCGGACTTCCGAACCGAGCTATGTGCGATATTGAAATCGAGAGATACGCGGCGGAGAAGCTTAAGGATTCGTTCGTATTCGCGCTTATCAAGATTGACAATTTGAAATACGTCAACGACAAGGGCGGCAGAGAAGCGGGCGACGCTTTGCTGAAGGCGTTCGGCAAGATATTGAAGCGCGCCGCGGCAAGCTACGGCTTCGTCGGATATAACGGCAGCGACCAGTTCATCGGTATGTTTGAGGAATGCACCCTACAGCGCGCGAATGACTTCAAGCAGTACCTTGAGGAGCTTATACGCTACCACAACGCGCAGAACCCGAATGTCAACATTCAGGCGAGCGTAAGCGTCGCGGAAACGAACGACGAGCAGCTTTACGATATAAGAAAGCTTATGGGAGCCACATTCCGCAAGGCATCCGCCGGTACGGCGAGAAAGCCGGAGAATGAGGCGAAAAAGGATGAGTCCGCAAAGGACGAACCTCAAAAGGAAAATAAGTAATAAGGACAAGGAGGCATTGGCATGGCGGATAACGAACAAACGGAAAATCTCGAACCGCGTCCGGAGGAAATAAAGGTCAAAAAAAAGCGCGGCAAAAAGCTGCCGATAATTCTTGTGATAATCCTTGCGGTTTTGGCGCTTTGCACGGTCGGCGTAATGCACCAAAATACCCAGCTTGAAAAGACCTTTTACCAGGTAAAATCAACCAAGGTAATAGACAATATCCGCGTGGTCTGCATAGCGGATATGCATCTGAAGGAATTTGGCGAGGACAACGCGGATTTGATATATGAGATTGAAAAGCTGAGTCCCGACATCATCGCGATTGCGGGCGATATGAATATGGAGAGCGAGCCGGATAATTACGACTGCGTAATATCGCTTTGTAAGAAGCTGAACGAAATCGCGCCGGTGTATTATTCACTCGGAAATCACGAGTTTGACGCGCTCTTATTCAGCGATTCCGATATATATGACGACATAAAGGATGCGGGTATAAGCATACTCAACAACGAAACCGAAACAATCACCATAGGCAGTACGACCATCGACATAATCGGTCTGAGCCAGGGACCCTCGACCTATGAGGAATACGGCGCGAGCTTCTTTGAAAAGGCGATGAGCGCCGACGATAATTTCAAGCTTGTGCTGACGCACTATCCGGAAAACTTCCTCGGGGTAATAGAGGATTACGAGATAGACCTTGCCCTGTCGGGACACGCTCACGGCGGACTTGTAAGATTGCCGTGGATAGGCGGACTGTACGCGGCTGACCAGGGCTTTTTCCCGGAGCTGACGGAGGGCTATCATGAAATAGGCAACAGCAAGGTTGTTATCACGCGCGGATTGTGGAAATCGGGCAAAATGCCCCGAATTAACAATAAGCCGGAAATAGCCGTGGTGGACATAAGCTGGTATTAATGAAAGAGTGGGGCGGCATGAGAACGCGGGAGAAAAAGGAAGCGGAGAAGATAATAATAACGTCGGAGGACTTGCACAAGCCCGTGTATGAGCTTGTGAAGCGGATTTTTGATGTTATTTGCTCCGTTTTGGCTCTCGTGGTCCTGTCGCCTGTTTTTCTTGTCACCGCGATAGCGGTAAAATCCGACGGCGGACCGGCGATTTATTCGCAAACACGCGTCGGAAAAAACAATACCGCCTTTAAAATGTATAAATTCAGAAGTATGTGCGTAAACGCGGAGGTACTCCAAAAGGAGCTGATGAAGTATAACGAGGCGGACGGTCCGGTGTTCAAGATAAAGGAGGACCCGCGCATAACGCGTGTCGGCAGCTTTATCCGCAAATACAGCATAGACGAGCTGCCCCAGCTTGTGAATATCCTAAAGGGCGATATGAGCATTGTCGGTCCAAGACCGCCGCTCGTGCGCGAGGTGGAGCAGTACGACGCGTACCAAATGCAGCGCCTTTTGGTAAAACCCGGGCTCACCTGCTTTTGGCAGGCATACGGCAGAAGCGCCCTCTCGTTTGAGGATTGGATATATATGGACATGAAGTACATAAAGCACCGCGGTATGCCGCTTGATATATTTTTGATTATAAAAACCGTGTTCTCCGTAATTTTTAAAAGGGGAGCATATTAAAAAGCGTTTGTGGAAAACGCTTTTTTAGTATAGACATATAAAGACTGCGTTTACCTCCCCGCGTCGGCGTAGCCGTAAGCGGGGAGGGGGACCGCGTAAGCGGTGGTGGGGTCGTATGCTCAAGCATACTAAAAAAAGCGTTCTCGATGAAAACGCTTTTTTATTGCATTTGAGCCAATTTACTTTTCAGAAACTCAAAGGTCTCGTCGCTTATGATATGCTCGATTTTGCAGGCATCGTGCGAGGCGGTGTCCGCGCTGACGCCGATAGCGGTAAAATATTGCGTAAGAATCTGATGCCGCTCGTAAATTTTTTCCGCGACGGCGCGCCCGCTGTCGGTAAGCAAAATCATACCGTTCAGGTCAAAGGAAATATATCCGTTGTCTTTCAAAAGTCTCACCGCGCGGCTCACGCTCGGCTTGGAAACATTCATCTCATTGGCAATATCTATCGAACGTACATATCCGAAACGGTTTTTCAGAACAAGTATTGTTTCAAGATACATTTCACCGGATTCGTGCAATTCCATAATCATAACTCCTCATTTTTGTATTATTCTTATTTTATCATATATATAAAGATTTTTCAAGAGAAAATAAAAAACGTTGTGCAATATTATAAAACTTTGCCGCCGCAAATCCGGCTGTGCTCTGCAAGGCTCCCTTGTGAAAGGGAGCTGTCGCCGAAAGGCGACTGAGGGATTCCTATTCAAGTCTGCCGAAAGAATCCCTCCGTCATTTGCTGTCGCAAATGCCACCTCCCTTTAACAAGGGAGGCTCATGCCCGCCGCAAATGCACCTCGACGACCCGCAAGGCTCCTTTTAGACAAGGAAGCCTAACCCCTCCGTCACGGCTGCGCCGTGCCACCTCCCCTAGTAGTGGAGGCAAGCAGAGCACAGCCGTTTTTTCGTAGGGGTCGGCGCCCTCGACGACCCTAAGCCTTCCCCTCGGGGGAAGGTGTCGGCGGAGCCGACGGATGAGGGATTGCACCGCATGAAAAATAAAGCCGTACTTCTGTCTATGCTCTGCAAGGCTCCCTTGTGAAAGGGAGCTGTCAGCGCAGCTGACTGAGGGATTCCTATTCAAGTCTGCCGGAAGAATCCCTCCGTCATTTGCTTCGCAAATGCCACCTCCCTTTAACAAGGGAGGC
>JAJQAT010000165.1 GCA_021203665.1 Bacillota bacterium | reverse complement strand
ATTTTGTAGCCGAGCAAATATGTGGAGGTTGTGTCCAACGCATTTGCCAATGCGTTTATCATACTGATAGAAATTTCAATCTCACCGTTTTCGTATTTCTGAATTGTACGAAGCGATTTGCCGAGTACATTCGCTAATTCCGTTTGACTGTACCCTTTTTCTTTCCTTGCTTTTCTGACACGCTGACCTATTGTAAGTTCTTGATTGTTCATTTTAATTTCACCTCAAACATAGTATAGCATATTATTTCGCGAATTTCAAGTGCATATTTAAATTTTTTTCAAAAACTATTGACATATTTATAGTTCGTGTTATAATGTATATGCAGTATGAATACGTATTTTCTTTCGGCACAGGTTGAATGAAGAAAAATAATGTATTGATAGTGCTAATAATAGATAAGAAACTTTTTAGCAAGCATAACATTTTGGTACTCAAAGTACAAAATGCGCAAAATCTCACTGACGTGGATTTTGATAAAAAGTTTCTTAAACACAAACGAGGAGGCGATAATTTGCAAAAAAGAAAGCGCAACAATCAAGTAAAATTCTATGTCAATGATGAGGAACTGAAGCTGATAAACGACCGTGTACGTTCGGCTAACGTCACGAACAGGGGCGCGTATCTCCGTAAAATGGCAATAGACGGATATATCGTGAATGTTGATACCTCCGACTTAAAGGCGGTAATTAAAGAAATGAACGCCGTCGGAAAAAACATCAATCAAATAACGAGGAACGCCAATATATACGGGATTGACCAACAGGACATTGATACTTTAAAAGCAAAGGTGGACGAGATATGGCAATTACTAAAATCCATCCTATCAAACACACTGTCGGCAAATCAATAACGTATATCGGTAACGACATCAAAACCGAAAGCGGCAAATACATTTCAACATTCGGGTGCGCATACGAAACAGCGGAGCTTGAATTTGCATTGACGGCTCAATCGGCAAAGAGCGGCGGACAAAATTTAGCTTATCATCTTATCCAATCCTTCAAACAGGGCGAGGTCACGGCGGAGGAATGTCACGAGATTGGCAAGAAATTCGCGGACGAGGTTTTAGGCGGGAAATATGAATACGTACTTTGCACTCATACGGACAAGGGTCATTATCACAATCACATCATATTTAATGCGGTAAGCTTCAAGGATTACAAACGCTATCGCTCGGATAAAAAATCATATTTCAGAATACGTGAAATCAATGATAAAATATGCGCCGAATACGGATTGAATATTATTGAAGAAACCGAACACAGAAGCAAATATGAGCATAGGAAAACGTATATTTCCAACAAGTACCTTATCAAAAAAGCGATTGATGAATGTATTCTGTACGCAGTCGATTACGACGATTTTCTAAGGCGTATGAATGATAAAAACTTCTCGGCAAGGCAGGATGAATTTCTCTGGTTTCGTAATAACGATAACAAACGGTTTACCAAAACCGACACTATCGGTAAGGCATACAGCAGAGAAAATATTGAGCAGAGAATTAGAGGTATATACCGACCAACCACGACAGATTTGTTGATTGATATTGAGCACAACGTCAAGTGTCAGCAATCAAAGGGTTACGAACAATGGGCAAAAATTCATAATTTAAAATTGATTGCACAGACGTTAAACATTTTGAAGGAACGAGGACTGATAAATTATGATGTTTTATCGAAACGGGTATCCGACCAATCCGCTAAATTGAAGTCTGTGCAGGACGAGATAAAATCTCGTAAAAAGCAGATAAGTGAAATTGATAAAACGATAAAAAATGTGAATACGTATCACAAGTTGAAGCCGATATATGAGGAGTATTTGCAGAAAAACCCGTTGACAAAAAATAGTTTTTACGGAAAGCACAAAAAGGAAATTGATTTGTTTACGAGGACAGCAGATGAATTAAAATCAACGACAGTGAACAACAAGCTGCCGAGCATAAAGCAGCTTGAAGCGAAAAAGAGGAAATCGCAATCGGAGATTTCAAAGCTGTCCTCACAATACGCGGATATTAAATCCGAATATTCCGAAATATCAACGCTAAAGAAAAATGTAGATATGTTTCTACATTTACCGCAGGAACAACAACAGGAAACGCCGGCAAAGAAACCGAGCTTGCTTAAAAAGCTTGCCGAATACAAAGAACAGACGAAGCACAGAGATGAGGAACGACAGCATCGGCAACATAATCACGACCAAGAATTATGAGGAGGATAATATGGACATTAGCACGATTACGCAGAAAATCAATTACAAAACGGAACGAATTAAAAAGCTTCAAGCCGAAATCAAGTCGCTTGAAGCTAAACGAACACAGCTTGAAAATGAGGAAATTCTAAAAACCGTTAATGATATGAATATTCCAATCAGTGAATTAAAGAATGTATTAACGGAGCTGAAAGAAAGGAAGGGCAATATATGAAGGTTAAAAATCCATTATTTTGGGAGTTACCCGAAATATCACTAACACTCGAATTGGGCGGTACAACATATCGCTTCAGCGGAGTGTATGACGGGCACAAATCCCTGCCGTCAAAATTGTTAAAAATGATGGCTGAAAATCAAGAAAAAGGCGGTGACAAACAGAATGAAATATGATATAATAATTATACAATCTTGTTTGACAGACTGCCTTTCAATCAAGGAGGAATGAGTTAATGAACAGACAGTCTGAAAAGATAACAGCGTTGTATTGTCGTTTAAGCAGGGATGATGAATCCAACGGTTCCGATGGAACCGTAAGGGGCGACAGCAACAGCATTGTAAATCAAAAAGCGATTTTGAGCAAGTATGCAAAGGACAACGGCTTTAAAAATCCGAAATATTTTGTAGATGACGGTGTGAGCGGGACAACATTCGAGCGCGAGGGCTTTCAAGCGATGATTGCCGAGGTCGAGAATGGGAATGTTGCAACGATTATCGTTAAGGATATGAGTCGTTTCGGACGCGATTATCTGAAAGTCGGTTTTTACACCGAGGTGATGTTCCCCGAAAAGAACGTCAGGTTTATCGCAATCAACAACGGTATTGACAGCGCAAATCAGACCGACAGCGATTTCACGCCGTTTCTGAACATAATGAATGAGTGGTACGCGCGAGATTCATCTAAGAAAGTCAAGGCTGTGTTTAAAGCGAAAGGTGAATCGGGCAAGCCGCTTACAACACTGCCGCCCTATGGGTACATTAAAAATCCGAGCAACCATAACGAGTGGCTAATTGATGAGGAAGCGGCGGAGAATGTCAAACGTATTTACAAGCTTTGTCTCGACGGATACGGTCCCACGCAGATAGCGAATAAGCTTAAGCAGGAACAGATTTTGAGACCAACCGCATATTGGTATGAGAAAGGTATTATCAAATACAGCACGCCGCCGTCCAATCGGTATGGATGGTCACCGCGAACCGTAGGAGATATATTGGAGAAAAAGGAGTACATCGGGCATACGGTAAACTTTAAGACATACAAGCAATCCTATAAGTCCAAAAAGTGTATGAACAATCCCGAGGAAAACCAAATGGTTTTTGAAAATACTCACGAGCCGATTATTGACCCTAACACTTGGGAGCGTGTACGGGAGCTTAGGAAAAACAAGCGCAGACCCACAAGGCTTGGCAAAACGAATATGTTTTCCGGAATCGCGTACTGCGCCGACTGCGGGCAAAAGCTCTATTACTGCACAAGTAAAAACTTTGAAAGCCGTCAAGACCACTTTGTATGTTCGACTTCAAGAAAGAACGGCACAGAGACTTGCGACACGCACTTTATCAGAGCTGTTGTCCTTGAAAAGGGTGTACTGGCACATATGCGCTATGTTATCGGGTTTGTTTCCGCCTACGAGGACAAATTCCGCGAAATTATGGGTGCGAAGCATAAAGCGGAAGTCAAGAAAGAGCTTGCCGCCAAAAGACGAGTGATAACAAAAGCCGAGAAGCGAATCACGGAATTGGACGGATTGTTTAAGAGCATTTACGAGGACAAAGCCAAAGGCAATTTAACGGAAAAGCGTTTTCAAATGCTCGCAGACGATTATGAGAAAGAGCAAGAGGATTTGAGAAAGTCTGTGAAAGCTCTCACTGACGAAATCGAACAGCAGGAGGAGCAGTCCGATAACATCGAGCGTTTTATCGAAAAGGTTCATAAGTATTTTGATTTACAGGAATTGACGCCAGCCATATTGAATGATATGGTTAAGCGCGTATATGTCCACGCGCCGCAAAAAATCGACGGCAAAAGGACACAAGAAATTGATATTTGCTACGACTTGGTAGGAATACTGCCGATGTCGCTGTTTCAATCGGAAACAAACTATGGAGCAGCCTAAACTGCTCCATAGCTTGGAAATTTAAATTTACTGTCTTATGGGAAGTGCCCTGAAGGGCGCCCGTTTTTATTGGGAGGAAATATGAAAATACAGCGTCTTAAGAATAGCTTTGCGGTATGCAAGGTAAAAAGCGTTTCGGATATTGATTTCAGCGGTGAGTTTTGCTTTGTCGGCAAGACGGACGAGGAAATTTCTCTTGTATGCGTGGAGGAGCATATTCCCGAAAATACGGTTGAGTGCGAAAAGGGTTGGAGCGCGTTTCGCGTATGCGGCACGCTTGATTTTTCGCTTGTGGGGATTTTATCGAAAATATCCGCGGTTCTCGCGGAAAGCAATATCGGGATTTTTGCCGTGTCAACGTACAATACGGATTACATTTTGACAAAAAGCCGCGATTTTGACGCCGCGGCAGACGCGCTTATTCGCGCGGGATATGAAATTACGGATTGAAAACGATTCTGTTTTATGATAGAATAAAAGCATAAAATTATAGTGAGGTATTGCGTATGCTTGCAGTTGAGCGCAGAAACAAAATAGAGGAAATAATAAATAAGGAGCGCAGCGTGCTTGTGGTGGAGCTTGCGAAGCAGTTTGAGGTTACCACGGAAACGATACGCGGCGATTTGGAAAAGCTTGAAAAGCAAGGCGTGCTTGTGCGTACCTACGGCGGCGCGACGCTGGTGGATAACAGCGAAACGGAGCTTGCCATAACCGAGCGCGACACCGTGAACTATGAGGGCAAGCAGCGTATAGGAAAATGCGCCGCGAACATGATAAAGGACGGCGAAACGATATTTCTTGACGCGAGCACATCGGCGTGGCATCTTGCGAGATACATCAAGGGCAAGCGCGGCATAACTGTCATAACAAACGCGGAAAAGATTGTAAGCGAGCTTTCAAGCTGCGACCATATTCACGTCGTATGCGTGGGCGGGGAGCTTACGCCGAGGAATATGTCCTACACGGGCAGAGTGGCTGAAAGGACGATACGGGATAATTATTATGCCAATAAATTCTTCTTCTCGTGCCGAGGAGTAACTCTCGGACGCGGCTTGGTGGACTCAAGCGAGGGCGAGGCGGAAATAAAAAAGGCGATGCTGTCGTGCAGCGAATCGGCTATATTTTTATGCGACAAAAACAAGCTCGGCAGGCTCGGAGTGCCGAGAATATCGGAGCTTGACAAAATCGACTGCTTTATTACCGACGCGCAGCTTACGGACGAATGGAAACAGGAGCTTGCCCAAAAGGACGTAAGACTTGTTACCGTCGAGAAATAATTATTGAATAAAATACAAAAAATTTTGTAAAAATACATAAAAAATACGATTATACCACTTTACAATGCAAAAAAAAAGCGGTATAATAATAGTTGGCAAAAAAATAATTTGTTTATGTAGAAAATAAAGGGAGCGTTTATAATGGAAATCTCAATTACAAAAACAACAAATCCGAAGGCAAAACCGGCGGATCAGACAAAGCTGGGCTTCGGTCACTACTATACGGACCATATGTTCATAATGAACTATGACGAGGGACAGGGCTGGCACGACGCGAGAATTGTGCCGTATGCTCCGTTTGAAATCGACCCCGCGTCAATGGTGCTGCATTACGCGCAGGAAATTTTCGAGGGACTTAAGGCTTACCGCACAGCGGACGGCTCAATTCAGCTTTTCCGTCCGGAAAAGAATATGGCGAGAATGAATGTTTCGTGCGACCGTCTTTGCATACCGAAAATTGACGAGGAATTTGCGATAGAGGCGATAAAGACGCTTGTTAAGGTTGACGAGGACTGGGTTCCGTCAGAGGAGGGAACATCCCTGTATATAAGACCGTATATTTTCGCGAACGACGTACATATTGGCGTTCATCCGGCGAAGCACCTTATCTTCGCGATAATCCTTTCACCGGTCGGCGCGTACTACCCCGAGGGAATCGCGCCGGTTAAAATATTCGTTGAGGAAAAATATGTCCGCGCGGTTGTTGGCGGAACCGGCTTTACAAAGGCGGGCGCAAACTACGCTATTTCACTGAAGGGTCAGGAGGAAGCGGCGGCTCAGGGATATATTCAGACCTTGTGGCTTGACGGCGTTGAGAGAAAATATATCGAGGAAGTCGGCTCAATGAACGTGTTCTTCAAGATTGACGGCGAGATTGTAACTCCGGCGCTTGTAGGCTCAATATTGAGCGGAATTACAAGAATGTCCATTATCGAGCTTTTGAAGTCCAAGGGCTACAAGGTAAGCGAGCGCAGAATTTCTATAGACGAGCTTGTCAACGCGTTCAACGAGGGTAAGCTTGAAGAGGCGTGGGGCACCGGTACGGCGGCGGTTATTTCGCCTATAGGCGAGCTGAAGTACGGCGAGCTTGTAATGCCCGTGAACAACGGCGAAATCGGCGAGGTTTCGCAGATGCTTTACGATACCCTTACCGGAATCCAATGGGGCAAGATTGAAGACGAGTTCGGCTGGACAGTCAAGATAGACGAATAATTAAATAAAAATTTAGGGGATTGTTTAAAAACAATCCCTTTTTTTAAGGGATATTTAAGGTTTGCGCGGTATAATTGCAGTATGAATAAATATCTTTAATCGGGAAAAGAGGAAGGGAACATATGAGAATACTTGTGGTAGAGGATGAGCGGCATCTTGCGGAGGCGCTGTCGCACATTCTTAAAAAGAACAATTACACCGTCGATGTCTCAAACGACGGCGAATCGGGACTTGACAACGCGCTGAGCGGCATATACGACGTGATAGTTTTTGATATAATGCTTCCGAAAATAGACGGTATAACCGTGCTTAAAACGCTGCGCGAGGAGGGCTTTGACACGCCGGTAATACTGCTTACGGCAAAAAGTGAAATTTCCGATAAGGTGCTGGGACTTGACAGCGGCGCGGACGATTATCTTGCGAAGCCGTTCAATACAGACGAGCTTTTGGCGCGCATACGCGCTCTCGGTCGCCGCCGCGGCGAAATAGTCGCCAATACCAACACCATATCTTACGGCGATATTACCCTGAACACGTCAACCCTTAAGCTCACAAACGGAGCGAGCGAAATCAGCCTCACTCTAAAGGAAAGCGAGCTTTTGGAGCATTTTATGCTGCATAAGGAGATGGTTTGCTCCAAGGAGCAGATTATAGAAAAGCTGTGGGGCTTTGACTCGGAGGCGGAGGCGAACCATGTTGAGGTTTACGTGTCGTTTTTGAGGAAAAAGCTCGCGTTTGTACATTCAAAGGTGTCGATAAACACGGTGCGCGGCGTCGGATATACGCTTGCCGCGAATTGACGGAGGATAGGTATGTTAAAAAAACTCAGAAACAGAATGCTGATAGTGAACACTCTGATAATAGCGGCGTTGGTGCTGGGCAGCTTTTCGTTTATATATATAATGACGGCGCAAAACGTGAACAGAGGAATCGACCAAAAGCTTGAACGCGCGGTGGACACGGTGCATTCGCAGCACGCGTCGCGCCAAAAGGAGAAGGCACCCAAGAACGCAGAGGGAGATAACGCTCCCGACGCTCCGTCCGCGCAGGATCCCCCGCCGGACGCACCCGACGCGGCGGAAAATCCGCCCGAAATACCGGAGGGCGGCGACGCTCCCGACGACACGCAGGAAAAGCAGATTTTTTCATTAACCTTTACGGTGACGACGGACGCGGACGGAAATATTTTGGAAAAGGATATTCCGTTCGAGCTGGACGAGGATTTTTATTCGGACAGCATTAACGATATTATTTACGGAGAAAAGGACGAGGGACGCATAAAAGCCGATACCGGCTTGTGGGCGTATAAGGTTTTGCAGCTTGACACGGGCTACGTTGTGGCGTTTACGGAATGTCAGGCGGAGCGTTCAATTTTATTCAGCTTGGCGTTGGTGCTTATGCTTGTCGGACTTTTCGCGCTGACAGCCGCGTTTTTGATAAGCCTGTACTCGGCGAACCGTTCCATTCGCCCCGTTGAGGAGTCGTATAACAAGCAAAAGCGTTTCGTGGCGGACGCGTCGCACGAGCTGAAAACGCCGATGACCACCATTAACACAAACGTGGACGTGCTGCTCTCGCATCCGGAAAGCACAATCGGCGAGGAAAGGAAATGGCTCGATTATATAAAAACCGAGGCGGAGCGGATGACGAAGCTGACGAATGAATTACTGTATCTTGCCAAGCTTGACCACAGCGACAGCAGCGTGATACTGAGTAAGGTATCGTTTTCCGAGGCGGCGGAAAGCGTGATATTGCTTATGGAGGCGGTAATCTTTGAGAACCGCGTAAATTTGGATTATAACATCACGCCGGATATATACGTAAACGGCTCGGCGGAGCAGCTTAAGCAGCTTGTTATGATACTGTTGGATAACGCCGTTAAATACACGCCGAAGTCGGGTAATATTAGCATCACGCTCACGCGCGATTCCTCCGACGCGGTGTTTAAGATATACAATACCGGCGAGGGCATTTCGGACGAAAAGCAGATATTCGAGCGCTTCTACAGAGAGGATAAATCCCGCGCGCGCGAAAGCGGCGGCTACGGCTTGGGACTTGCCATTGCCAAGGCGATTACCGATTCCTGCAAGGGCAGCATAAGCGTTAAATCGCAAAAGAACGAATTTACCGAATTTACGGTAAGAATACCTATCATGAAATAAAATAATTATAAAAACCGGCTGTAGACGTCAATATACCTGTCTACAGCCGGTTTTCTTTGTTAAGACCTATTCGATTTCAAGTCTGTCCTGCCCGATATACACGGGGACATCAAAACGATATTCCGCCGTCGGGAATGCCTCGAACATGGAGCTCATATCCTCGGCTTGCTTTGACGCCCACTCAATATCCGTGGCGTATTGATGTGTCGCCGGCGATTCGGGATTCCAACGCATTTTATAGAGGGTGTCCTGCGAATACTGCGGATTGTTTATGTAATTTTCGCTTATCCATTCCGCGCCGCCGTATATGGCTGTTTCTATGTCCGTCCAACCCATTTGGTAAGCGTACTCCGCGCCGCTTTCGACGGGCGAATCGTCCACCGCGCCTATTCCGAACATATTATATACCGTTACGCCGTTGTATTCAACGCCGGTCGCCAGATCGGAGGTTCCGTTGCCGGTTTCAAGACACGAGTGTATCACAAGATATACCTCGCTTATGCCGTACTCGTCCGCCGCGTCCTTGAATGTATTTCCCCGACCGCTCAAAACTCCTTTTCCGTTGAGATACGCGTCGAGCGTTTTCGCGTCTATATTGTTTGACATACCGAGGTTTATAAACTGATATTTTTCATAGCCGGTCACAAGGTTTTCGGGATTGACGTACCGCTCGACGTTTTCACTGCTCGCGGGGAAGGTGTCGTCTGTGAAAATCGTCGGCGAGGCGGTCATTTGCGCCTCCACCATTTCATCGATTGTAATATCATATTCCGTATATGTAACGGGTATCTCCTCGGAGCGTTCCTCCCATGTGTCAACTGTGACCGCGCATTTGGCGGTAAAGCCGCCGTCAACGGTTTTCACGTATACGTCGGTTGTTCCGACGCCGCAGGGCGAAACAAGTCCGTCCTTGTCCACGTAAGCGATTGACTCGTCACCGCTGTACCATTCCAAATCGCGTATTGTCGCGTTTTCCGGATAAATAATGGCGGAAAGCTGAGCCGTGATGGGCTTGTCGGCGTACAGCGTCATAGTGTCCTGCGACATTTCCACGCCCTCAACGCCTATAACCACGCTTACGTTTACCTTTGCGAGCGCCTTGCCGCACCTCACGTCTATCACCGTGTTGCCCGCCTTGCCCGCGCAGGTAACGTTTCCCGATTCGTCCACCGACGCGATGCTCGTGTCGCCGGAGGTGTATGTAACGGTTTTGTCCGTCGTGTTGACGGGCATAACCGCCGCATTTATATGCGCACTTTGATTTTCCCTGCCGGCGTAGAATATTATTTTGCCCTCTTCAAGGTTTATCGTCTGCGCGCCGACCTCGTCCCACGTCGATACCGGCGCGAAGTAGGTTTCGTCCGACACGTATGTGTCGTCGTCGATTTCCACCGTGTACGCGCCGAGCGCGCTTGTCCCCGAAAGGATTGTCAGTATTGTAATTATCGCCAAAAGCTTTTTCATGCTTACACCGCCAAAAATATAATTTCAACGATTATTTTATAAAATTATTATGATAATGTCAATGGTAATTGTGATTTTAAATGCGTATTTACATAC
>JAJQAT010000121.1 GCA_021203665.1 Bacillota bacterium | reverse complement strand
TAATCTGTTAAAAAAATCGACGTAGCGGCAACGGAGACTTCAGGCTCAAAACACGAACAATTAAATCATATAAATATGAACAAATACAGAGCGCCGACCTGTATTTTTTTGTTGTGTAAAATCCGAGCGCCTCCCGCGCAAATCCTTAGACTTAAAGTTTCCGAAAAAGAAAGGATTTGCGCGTATGAAAATTTTTGAAAAATTTTTAAAAATATTTTTTCAAACCCACAAGAATTTGGTGGGTTTGCGTGGTATACTCCCCGTGAAAGGAGGGGCGGAGTATGGCAGAGAGATTATGCGTAAGCGAGCGCAGAACAAAAATACTTGAACATCTCGCGTTGAAAAAGATTTCAACATATTCGGAGCTTGCCGAAACGTTTAATGTTTCTGTCAATACGATAAGCCGAGATATAGACTATCTAAGCAGAACAGCCCCTATTTATACGAAACAAGGTAATAACGGCGGAGTATACATATTGCCCGAATATCGGAGCTATAAAAATTATCTCACGAAAAAAGAAGAGAATTGCCTTTGCGGACTTATGAAGAAAGCGGATGAGGAAGAAAAGCATATACTAAACGCAATTATTATTAAATTTTCGATGTGTGGTTCGTAACAAGAAAATAACCAAACGGCAATCGAATATATACTTCACCTTTCCTGCTTCTCATACCGAGCGTGTGCCGTTTCGCGCTCGGTACGGGATTATCAATCGGTTAAAGCGCATCGCAAAACGCGCTTTAACGGGCGGATAATGTCCGAAATAAATAAGTCACGTTAATGAGGATAAATAAGAACTGAAAAGTTTTCCGAAAAGTTCCTCAAGTGAATATTGAACCTTGAAAACTGAATATATCATTCATCAGGTACGTTCCCGATTGAAAGAGCTGTGCAGACCGAGCGCGACGATACTCAAATAAAATAATGTTTTATTTGAAGCGAGCGATAACTCGGCACTGTAAATTTTGAAATTGCTGTCAAAGTGCGACGAGGGCAATCGGGGTTAATGATACTTCTGTAATTCGCAGCCCGGTCATAAAGAAGACGGGGATGTTAGAATCCTATGGAGCAGCCTTGCAAGCTGCCGCCTGATGTTTCCCCGTCCGGGGGTGTCGAGGACAAATACGGACAATACATAGTTTAAAGAATTTTGAAATTTAAAAAATTACAAAGAAATGAGGAATGTATTATGTTAAGAGATGATTGGATTTTTAAAAGAGGCGACATATACTACGCCGAGCTGGACGCGAGAATCGGTTTTGTTCAGGGCGGTAAGCGTCCCGTGATTGTTCTTCAGAACAACTGTGGTAACTTCTACGCTCCCACATTGATTGTCGCACCGCTTACGTCGAACATCTACAAAAAGCGTAATTTCCCGACGCACTATTATCTTGACAACGACGCTGTTCCGTATCCGTCGCTTGTTATGTTGGAACAGATTACAACTATTGACAAGCGTCAAGTACAAAGATTTATCGGAAAGGTCAGTCGCCGCGAGATGGAGGAGATAAACGAGTGTATCGAAAAGAGCTTGGGAATGTATATCCCCGAGGAAATGGAAGCACCGTGATACGCAGTAAACCCTAACAACTGTCACCTGTATTTGGCTGATTACAGTTATTCTGTTTGGAAGTGAGGAGATTTTAATGGAAAAATTATATTCAAGAAAAGAAGCGGCGGCAATACTTGGAAATAAGTATTGCGACACTGGATACAGCTCGCACTAACGGGGTAATATCTTTTGTTCAGTACGTTCCCAACGGTTGTGTATATTTTACAAATGAAGCATTGCAGGAATATGTGGCAAAATGCCACCCATCGTGCATTGCCGCTTGAAAAAAGAGATACTCTTCGGAAACAAAGACCACGTTGAAGTGCTTGTCAAGTCCCTGGTGTATTTTATTGACTGTTCATATAATGAAATCAGCATTTAATTCAAAATTAAAATGCAATTAAAATTTTAGGAGGCTTTTTGAATGGCAAAAACAAAATCAAGACAATTCGGAACCGTTATAATGAACGGAGAAGAATATTACAGAACTCGCATCAAGGATCAGGACGGTAAACGTATCGCATTGTATGGGAAAACAGTTAGAGAACTTTCTGACAAACTTGAGGAAGCAACAGAACAAATTGCAAACAAGACTTTTTCGAGAACTACCCCTACGGTTAGGGAATACTGTGAGAAATGGTTGCTAATGAAGTCCGCGAATGTTAGGCAAACCACATTGACCGACTACACATCGAAAGTTAAGAACTATATCATCAAGCCACTCGGCGATATGCGTATGGCTGACGTAACACTTGACGACATACGTATGGCACTCATCCCTGTGTCAAAAAAATCGGCTTCAGTATATAAGTCTGTGAATGTTTTGTATAACTGTATTTTTACAGCGGCAAAGGAAAGTAAGGTTATAAAAAACAATCCTGCCGCCGGACTTTCGGCTAAAGGCGGAGGTATTCCTCAAGCCGATAAGCTCCCTCTTACGGATAAACAAGTTGAAAAATTGCTTAATACTATAAAAGACTTGCCGCCATATGTATTTGTAATGCTCGGCTTGTACGCCGGACTGCGACGCGAGGAAATACTCGCGCTTCAATGGGATTCGGTATATTTAGATGCCGAGGCACCTTATTTGACTGTTTGCAGGGCGTGGCATACCGAACATAACAGACCTGTAATTTTAACGGATTTGAAAACCCCCGCCGCTCACAGAAATATTCCACTGCTGGATTATTTGGCAGAATGTTTAAGAGCTGCAAAGAAAAATAGTACATCCGAATATGTTGTGCCGAACAGTGAGGGTAATCCTTTGTCTTATACACAGTTTAAGCAGTTATGGGCATATATTACCACTCGAACAACAAAAGAGCGGCATTATTACAGGTATGAGAACGGTAAGCGCATAAAGCATACCGTAACACCTGTTCTCGGCGAAAAAGCGGCGCATAACGGCAAAGTTGTATATAGCTTGGATTTTCAAGTGACACCTCACCAGTTAAGACATACATATATTACAAATCTTATTCACGCATCGGTTGACCCTAAAACGGTTCAATATCTTGCGGGACACGAAAGCAGTAAAATCACGATGGATATATACGCAAAAGTAAAATATAATAAACCGAGTCAGCTTATCGGAGTATTGGATAATGCGTTTTCAGTATGGGATTAAAATTGTGGTAATCCAATAGTGAGTTGAGTAGTAAGGAGGTTTTCGATATGCCTAAGAAAAAAGAAAAAGTGCCGGAATATAGTACGGTAATACACAACGGCAATGAGTATTTTCGCACGCGAATAAAGGATGCTGACGGAAAACGAGTTGCCATTTACGGTTCTACTTGTAAAGAGCTGCATAAAAAGGTCAAGAAGGCGCAAAGAGAAATAGACGATATTATCTTTCGCAGAGAAAATCCTACAGTGAAAGAATACTGTGAGAAGTGGTTGATGATGAAGTCTGCCACTGTAAAGGCGCAAACAATACGCGGATATGAGCGAACTCTTTGTAAATATGTTGTAGAGCCTATCGGAGATATGTATATGGATGAGGTAAATTTGGATGATTTAAAACTACTGATGGTTCCGGTGTCTAAAATGTCGTCCAGTGTTTACAGCAAAGTGAATATGCTCGTTAAGTGCATTTTTCAATCCGCCGAGGCAAATCAGTTAATACAAGATAATCCCTCGGCTGCATTATCGGCAACCGGTGGAAAAAAGCAACACAAAAAGGATGCATTAACTGACGAGCAGGTGAATTTGCTG
The DNA here is from genome assembly GCA_021203665.1 of Bacillota bacterium. Lineage (GTDB taxonomy): Bacteria > Bacillota > Clostridia > UBA1381 > UBA1381 > Hominilimicola. The sequence continues at coordinate 6,787 of JAJQAT010000121.1, read as the reverse complement.
CTTAGTACGATAAAAGACCTTCCTCCGTATGTGTTTGTAATGATTGGTCTGTACGCCGGACTGCGGCGTGAGGAAATACTCGCGCTCCAATGGGATTGTGTATTCCTTGATGAACCTACGCCGTACATATCCGTGCGCAAAGCGTGGCGATGTGAGAAAAATCGTCCTGTTATCAGTACAGAGCTAAAAACATCAGCGGCAAAACGCGATATACCTATCCCTAAATGCCTGACGAAATGTTTACGGGAAGCAAAAGAAAAATCAATTTCCGATTTTGTTATAGCCGACAGCAACGGTGAACCTCTTTCCTATTCACAGTTTCAGCGAGTATGGAAGTATATTGAAGTAAGAACTACAAAGGAAAGAAAATACTATAAATACGTCAACGGGCAAAAGATAGTATGCACAATTCATCCCGAACTTGGCAGCCATCAGCAAAACAATCCTAAATTGATTTACGCATTAGATTTTGATGTTACACCGCATCAGCTACGGCATACATATATTACTAACTTGATTTACTATGGAGTTGACCCCAAAACGGTTCAATACCTTGCGGGGCATGAAAACAGCAAAATCACTATGGACATTTACGCAAAAGTGAAGTACAACAAACCCGAAGCATTGATTGGGATTGTTAATAATGCACTCAACCAAAGTACAAACGACATAAACTCCGAGAAATAAAAAATGGTTTTAAATGGGGTGAAAATTTAAGGCGGCACCCAGAAAAGTCAGTGTTTATGCGGGTTTTAACCATTACAATAAGCAAAGTACGGTCTCAAGGCGGCACGCCGCGCACCGCAGTTCTCGAAGAGATAAATTTTTCACTTCTCACAACTTCCCAAAGCCTTTATGCTTTGGAGTTTGCAAAGTAAAGCAAGAGATGCTTTTCGTCAGAAAGGCATCTCTTTTTGTTTATGTATTAAGTTTTTCATTGCGGCTGTTCGTTACACCTCGGCGCTGATTTCCGCCGCCGAGCATTGCGGTTTCATATCACCGTCCCAAAGGAACGCTCTTATAACTGCGCACGCGTCATAGCCGTCAAGCTCCGCGCTGTATCCGTCGATTATTTCAACCTTGACAAGTATGCCGTCCGCGTCATAACCCGCGACGTACAGTGTACCGGCGGTTGCGTTGGTGCTTACATGATTAGAGGTAAGCGCAATCGAAATCGGTTCATCGGTCGGCGTTGCCGCAGGCTCGTCGGCGGCTATTTGGGCGCAATCGTAGGTCAATGCCGAAATATACGATTCATACTGATACGTGAAAAATACGTATGTATTTCCCGCCGTAAGCTCAAGCGAGCTTGTACTTGCCGTGGTCGTTGTTGTTTCACCGATATAGCCGTCATTTGCGGATTTAGTCAGCGTCGAAAGATCAATATCGTCAAAATCCGTGTCCTCGAACACCGCGTAATATATGCGGTCTTTTTTATTGCTTGCCGACGTCGTAAACTTCACTGTTATATTAAGCGTACCGTCAACGCTCGGTGTTATCATAATATATCTGCCCGTATTGCTTACATTTGCATAACCGGAACTGTCGGTTTCTTTAATGCTCGGATTTGAGAAATATATTCCCGAATTAACCGTGCCGTCGTCAAACAAAATCTCATCGCCGCTGCCCAAGCCTACGCGAATATCGGCGTAATCGTCGCTGTAATTGTATACCGCGGGTGCGGTAATTGCCGTGTCGAACGTCCACTCATACCGTGCCGCCGCGCTGTTATACGCGCCGGTTATCGGATTTTCGCTGTCGGTCAGCTCACATATTGTTACGTCCGAAACCTCGCTTTTAAGCTCCATACCCTCGCATGATACAACGCAGTAATAGTAATATTCGCCTGCCGTAAGGTCGGCGGGTACTGTAAAGCTTGTCGATGTTTCGCCCTCTATCGCCGTGCCGTCTGCGTCCGCGCTTGCGGCTGTGTACCACTGATACGTTATATCCGCCGCGGGAAGAACCGACGCCGAAACGGCAAGGGTTTTGTCAATCCTGCCCTCATAGAGCTTTATTCCTCTTTCGGGTTGAACGGTATATTCTATACTTCGCTCACTTAACACGATTATTTCAGCCGAATAGCTTGTTGCTGTTTCCGTGCCCGAGGAGGCTGCGCAATAAATCTCATATTTACCCGCCGTTAAATCGGTCGGAAGTGTAAGCGTTGACGCGGTTGCGCCGCTGATTGTCTGAGCTGTTTCTCCGTCCTTCGCAATATACCATTGATATTCAATGTCACTTTCCGCAGGATAGGCTTGCGCCGCTGCAGTAAGTGTGCCGTCAATTTCGCCCTCGATATAGTAACGCTGATAGCTCGGCTGTTCGGAGAATTTCACCTTTGTATCGTCCGACTCGGTTGTGAGATATACGTTTGCCGACGGCTGTAAATCCCTGTAGCCCTCCTCATCGGCAAGGTAAAAGCCGATATGCGGCGGCTGATTGTAGCCGGAATTTTCACGCGCCACGCCCGTGCGGTAGAGCGCGTCATGCATAAATGTATAGTAGCGGTATTCTGTCGGCTCAACGGTCGTGTAAATCCTGAGTGCCGTATTGTCGTCCGTGCGCATTACAAGCTCCTCGCGCCAATCGCCGAATATATCGGCAACCGTACCGGGATTTTTCTTTGTGCCGTTCGTCGTCGCACAGCCGTCTGTTGAGAAGATGTTTTCATATTCGCCCGTTTCGGAATTATACGAGCTTATTACCGCCTCGGTATCGGACTTTTGCGAGCCGCCGCTCTCAGCTAATTCGCCGTCGAGAATTTCATCCCACAAATCACCGTCCCAATATATGCGGTAATTACGTTCGGAAACGTCGGACACCATAGGCGATGCGACCTCCTCACGGGTTTTCGATGAACCATCGTTTACATATGCGTAATCGGCGGACATTTCAGCCGAGCTTAAGTATGCGTAATAGCCGTCCGAAACGCTGCCCGCGACATTGCCCCATATGCCGATTATACCGCGTCCGGTGTCTGCGTCAGCGGTTTTGCGGCTTACCAAATCCTTGCCTGTAGCCGCATCGATAAACGCGAATCCGTATGATGAGCGTTCATATGTACCGAAAAATTGATAGCCCGGTAAAGTCGGGTCATACTTGCCCAAATGCTGCGCGTCGCCGTGACCGCGCTGTGTTGACCACAGAAGCGTGCCGTCATATTTAACTGCGGAGGAGCCGATAATTATACTGTCCTTGCCGCTGCCGTCGAGGTCTCCGACCGATATGTTATGATAGCCCTGCGAGTTTATGCCGCTTGTTGCGCCGTCGCCTATGTCGTATGAATCGGCGCGCCATTCCTGTGTTATGCGCTCGCTGCCGTCAGTGTCGGTAACAAGCGTATACGCCGCCAATGTGACGCGTCCCGAATATATACCGCGCTGTGTGACAAGGCTCGGAGTTGCGCCGTCAAGGTACGCCGTACACGCGTTGAATCGGCACGCCTGTGAAACACCGCTCCAATCGCTGTAGCCGTTTGCCGCGCCCGTGTTATATTCAGACGCGCCCTCCGGTAAGCCGTAGCCCTCGAAGCTCCATACCGCGCCCGATGAGTCGATAACGGTTGTGTCCTCGCCCTCGTACCCGTTTACGGCGTATTCATACGCCGCCTGTGTTGTCTGCGGGTCGTAAGGAACGGTGTCTATTTCCACGCCCGAAAGTCCGTCAAATATCGTAAGGTACAAGGGACCCGAAAGGTTTGTATTTGCGCCGCCGGTCGCGGTTGCGATCCATCTGCCTTGACCGCCCGACTTGCCAACCTCGCGCGGGTCGCCTATTACGCTTGTGACATCGTAATCATAATCGCGGCTGCCGCCGGTGCCGCCGAAATCGCCGTAGGTGCCTGTGCCGTTGGCGTTAGGCTTTAATGAAACCGTACCGTCGGCAGTCATAACGGCAAGCTCCGCGCAGCCGTCGCCGTTGAAATCGTAAAGAATCGGCTGAATTTCATGCGCGCCCGCGCGGATATTCGCGCCCATGTCTATGCGCCATAAATGCTCGCCCTCGCTTGTGTACGCATCCAAATACGTATGGTCGCTGTAGCCGGATTCGCCCGCGTCAAGCGCATCGGAGGGATAGACCTTTACGACAAAATCATATTTGCCGTCACCGTCAAGGTCGCCGACCTCGACATCGTTTAAGGTGTATTCCGTGTTTGTGTCGGTCGTGATAACGGGCGGGGTTGCCATTGCGATTTCCTTGTATTGATTTTCAAGAACCGTTACCGTTTCGGATAATTCGGTTTCCGTGCCGCCAACTACAAGACCTACGGAATAGGTGCTGTCAATCGTGCCGTCAGCGTCTGTGTAATTGGTCAGATACACAGGCTCGGCTGTGATAAGCTCGCCGTCGCGGTAGATGTTAAACATCGCGTCCGCATCCTCATAGCCGTTCAAGCGCCAGCTCAAAAATACGCCGTCCTCGGTTTTTACCGCGACAAGTCCGCGGTCGAGCCGCTCCGCTTGGCGGGTATAGCGCGAGGATAAATTTTCCCAATCCCATTCGTCAAAGTATGTCGTGCTGTTATACGTCGCTGAAGCCGCGAATACGGACGGCAATACCGCCACTGCCATTGACACACCGAGTACAATCGATACCGCTCGTTTAAATGCTTTTTTCATTTAATTACCTCCCTTATATTTTCCATTTCCGTACACATCATCAAAAAAGCGCCCATACCGTGCAAATCGTTTTCCGAGCTTGGGCGGTCAAAATAATAATCTTCATTGCCCACGCCCGTGCCGATACATATATCTTTCATAATAAGGTCGTCCTCGCGCAGCTCTGTCTTGTAATTTATAACGCCCTCATATCCTCGTATCACCGCGCTTTGGTATGCATTCGGAATAATGCCGAGCCGCAGGCATTTCGCCAGAGCATATGTAAAGAGTGCCGAGCAGGAGCTTTCCGTCCAGTTGTGTTTATCCTTCGGCTTGTCAATAACCTGATACCACAACCCGGTTTCCGTGTCTTGATATTTCATAACTGCATTAACGAGCGGTATTTCAATATCGACAAATCGCTGTCTTATCTCCGATTTAACAGGCAACAGCTCGATAATCTCCGCCAATGCCACGACAAACCAGCTCATCGCGCGTCCCCAATGCACCTTTATAAGTCCGGTTTCACGGTCAACCGCCTGATGAGCCTTTGAATCGTCCCACATATGATACAAAAGTCCCGTATCGGGGTTTAGCATATTTTTATACATCAGCTCCGCTTGTGTGTATACCTTCTCAATCATATACGGCTCGTTAAATTCAACCGCGTATTTGGTCGTGAACACGCCCATCATATACATCGTGTCAAGCCACATTTGATTTTTCTTGAAATGCATATGCCACACGCCGCCCTTTGCATTTGTGGGCCACATTTCAACGCGCCGAAAGAGCGTGTCAAGCAGCGTTTTGTAACGCTTATCGCCCGTTTCTCGGTATAGATTAAAGAGGATATTGCCGGGCTGTATATCGTCCAAAAGCGCAGAGTCGGAAGACGCGCATACGCCGTTCTCGTCAATCAGCAAATCCGCCCATGCTTTGATGTAGTCAAAATATTTTGTGTTGCCGGTAAGCTTGTATACACGTTCCACTCCGGTTAAAAATACACCCTGGTGATAATGAAAATGTCCCGCAGGAGGCAGCTTTGCCGGAGTAAATTTTCGCATAAGTGTGTCCGCGCCCGTGATTGCGTAATCCAATGGGACAGACTGTAAATCGTATTTTAAATAAGCCTGCATTGAAATTCCGTCCTTTCGTTTTTCTTGATTAAAGTATACATCAAAAACCTGCGTTTCACAATAAAATTATTGACTTGTTTCGATTGCAAACGTTCAAATATTGACTTTTTTATTTTGGAATGATATACTGAAAATGAGAGGTGATTTCTATGCGTGAAACCTATGTTCCGTTTCCGGAGCTTTTTATAAACCGTATGAAAAGAACAAAGCCGTTCGATATGCCGGTGCTGCATTATCATGACGGATATGAATTTTTTTACGTTATCGACGGCGAACGCGACTTTTTGCTTAACGATACGGAGTACAGGCTGAAAAAGGGCGATGCGCTCTTGATGAAGCCGTTTGAGCTGCATTTTTCGTTCAGCTCACCGAGCAAGCCGATGTCAGACAGGTATGTTGTCAATTTTAAGCCGGAGCAGCTGGACGGGATATTGAATGAGGACGAATTTAAGGAAATAGATAACATTATGAATAGACGAATGCTGCATATGAACGCCGAGCAGCAACGATACATATTAAGGCTGCTCACAATTACGGATAATGACAACGCGGACGGCTCACCTTTTGCGAAAAAGGCTGCGAAAGCGGGGATAGTGCAGCTTTTCGCTCTTTTGCGATTTACCCAAACGGTTTCGGCGGAGAGCAGCGAAAACAACGCTGTTTTGAAAGCGATAAAATACATAAACGAAAATTACAGATACGATATAACACTGTCGGATATTTCGGATTTTTGCTATTTAAATCCCTCATATTTCTGCCGCAAATTCAAAAGCGTAACAGGCATAACCTTTTTGCAGTATTTGAGCGATGTGCGTGTAAATAACGCGCACCGCCTGCTGACGTCCACCGATAAATCGATAAGAGAAATCGCCGACGAATGCGGCTTTTCGTCGGTCGCGCATATGACGCGCCTGTTTAACAAAAGCTACAATATGCCGCCAAGCAGGATAAACAGGAAAAGAGTTTGACAGTTTATTCTTAAGCAAAAGAAATTTTCATTAATTTTTATAATTATCTTGTAAAAATTTGCGTTAAATGATATACTGATTA
>JAJQAT010000145.1 GCA_021203665.1 Bacillota bacterium | reverse complement strand
TGCTTTGTGAGAGGTCATTACCTGTCCTGTCCCCTTTTACAACCAATATTTTTCCGTTTGATTTTATTTCAAAATAATATGTATCCGACAAACCGCCGCCGGACGGATAAATCGCTATTTTTATAGTTTCGTTATTTTTTGCCGCAAAAAACAGCGCTCTGCTTATACCTTACTCCAAACCCAATACAACCGCCGGCGCGAGCTTAAAAATTTTATTTTTTACTGTCCCCATTTTCACTTTCCCCATAAATTTATAAATATTATTTCCCTTTTCTAAACGTAAACACCTTCATAAATATAAACGTCACCGGCACACCGATAACCGCGGCGATTGCGTATGCGATTACGCTCGGGCCGTGGATGAAGCGGTCGAACAGGTAGACTATAACCGTTTGAATAACAAAGTTCGGTATATACGATATGAAGAATTTTATAAATTTTACAAATCCCAGCCTTTCATTAAAGGTCAGCTTGCTGTTAAGCAGATACGACACCACGTTTGAGGTGATATATCCCGGGAAGAACGCGAGCGTGGTATTCGGTATAAAAATCGAATATATCGTTGAAAATACCACATTGCTTAGGGTATTTATAACGCCCACCACAAGAAAAGCGAGAAATTCACGGCTTAGGAACATTTTCAGCTTTGACGGCTTGTACTTGTCCCAATCGATTATCTCATTGCCGCGGATTATCTTTGCCGTTGCGGCAAGCTCCGCAAGAGGAGCGTCCGACAGGGAATCCGAATAAAACTCCTCGCATACCGCGTCGGGAATTTCCGCTTTAAGCCTTTTTACCTTTTCTTCTCCGTGGCAATTTTCGCCGCTGTACAAGCCCGTATGCTTGTCCACCTTTGACGCTATAAGCGATTTTATGCCAAGCCTTTTGCATATGGGTTCAAGCAGAAATTCGGGCGACGCGGATATAATAACATCGTCATCCCTTTGCCTGTCCCTATACCATTGCTTTATTTTCCGCTCGTTTTTATTCCAAAAAAGATTAAGCTCGCTGTCTATGTCGGGAACATAATACAAAAAACGATACATCTTTTCCTTAAACTGCGTCTTTGTTTTCAATCCCAAAATATACAGAAAAAACGCCCATGCCATCGCCGGAACGCTAATCAGTATTTTCGGATATTTTCTGAGGCAATGAAAATAAAAATCCCTTGTGCTGTCACTGTCATAAATCGTTTCGTCAAAATCGTATATGTTCAAGTCATTGTCCCTCCTATTTCAAAAGCGCGACCGCCGTCGCGGATATTCCCTCTCCCCTGCCCTCAAAGCCGAGCTTTTCTGTTGTTGTCGCTTTAATGTTGACATTATCAATATCAATGCGTAGATCCTCCGCTATATTTTTACGCATTTCCTCGATGTACGGCGACATTTTCGGTCTTTGAGCCACAATGGTAACGTCCGCGTTTTCCACCTCGTAACCCTTTTGAGATATTTTTTTCATAACCTCTCTGAGGAGCATACGGCTGTCCGCGCCCTTATATTTTTCATCGGTATCGGGGAAATGCCGCCCTATGTCGCCAAGCGCCGCCGCGCCGAGAAGAGCGTCGGAAAGCGCGTGAAGCGCGACATCTGCGTCGCTGTGTCCCAAAAGCCCCTTTTCGTAGGGAATTTTAACGCCGCATATTATACAGTCGCGTCCCTCGACCAGCTTGTGAACATCATATCCGTGACCTATTCTCATATTCCGTTTTCCTTTCTTCTTTTAAGTATTCTCTCCCCTATTATCATATCCTCGGGAGTGGTAAGCTTTATATTATCATAGCTGCCGGCGCTTATTTTAACCTTCATTCCGTAGCGCTCGGCTATCATACAGTCGTCCGTGGCATTAAAGCTCTCGCGGTCGGCTCTTTTATGCAAATCAAGTATTTTGTCCAGATAAAACGTCTGCGGCGTTTGTATAAGATAGGTTGATTTGCGGTTTACGGTTCCCGATATAAACCCTTCCGCGTCCGCTGCTTTAAGCGTATCCTTGCATTTTACGCCCGCCGCCGACGCGCCGTATTTTTTGCAGTCCTCAATGGAATTATTTATTTCACTATCCGTCACAAGTGCCCGTGCGCCGTCGTGAATAAGAACAATATCTCCGCTTGCACACATAAGTCCGTTAAACACGGACTCGCGTCGCGTTTCTCCGCCCTCCGTCACGGTGCTTACCTTTGAAAATTTATATTTCTTTACAAGCGCTGCGCATTCGGTTATATCGTTTTTGCCCGTTACGACTATAATATCATCTATAAAATTGTTATTTTCAAACGCGCGCAGTGTGTGGCAAATTACCTCTTCCCCGAGAATTTTAAGGAATACCTTGTTTTTGCCGGCGCCCATTCTCGTGCCTCTGCCGCCCGCGACTATAACCGCAGTAATTTTCATAATTCCTCCATGTATAAGTACAGCACATTCCAATTATATGAAATGTGCTGTTTTTTAAATCAGTGCCTCGACTGTGTCGTTCATTATACTTTCAATATCTCCAATATCGGCAACCTCCGACAAAACCAGCTCGCTTACAACAATCTGCTTCGCGGAGCACAGCGTTTTTCTTTCGCTTGTTGAAAGACCCTTGAGCTTTTCACGGTACATCAGCTCTTTGAGAACCGCAAGTACCTGATAAATGTCTCCCGATTTAATCTTAATCAGATTATCCCTTTGACGCTTATTCCAGTTGGAATCATCCTCGATATCCGCATCTCTGAAACATTGAAGCACGTTTTTCGCTTCCTGCTTGTCTATGACAGGACGTAGTCCTATGCTGTCACTGCTTTCAATAGGTATGTTGGTAACCATGTTGCCTATAGCAAATTTTACAACATAATATTGACGCTTTTTGCCGACAATTTCCATTTCCTTAATTTCTTCTATTGTACCCGCTCCATGCAGAGGATGCACAACCTTATCGCCGACGCAATACATCACATTTTCCCGCCTTTCTAAAAAATCAAATTCTGCACTAAATATATTATAGCACAATTTTACCTAAAAGTCAAATTTTTTTATTTTATCATAGTTACCAAAAAAAATCAACCCTTTTTTGTTTAAAATTTTTAAGAAAATTTTGGGATATAATGATGTATCAATTTTATTTCATTGTAATCTTAAACGTAACCGGATATTCGCTCTTAACCTCGGGCGCGTTTATATGCAGTCCGTTTTCATCGCGGGTATATGTAACGCCGCAGTCAAAGCCGAGTACGGAAACGCTTTTTATAATGCCGTTAAACACGGGCTTTTTGCTTGCGTCCGCGTCGGCGAAGGCCTTTACGGTAACGGCTCCGCTTTCCGGAAATTTCATCGCGAACACATAAACGCTGCCGCCTTTGACGGTAAAACGGAAATCGCGCTCGGTATACACCGTTTCGGCTCCGTCGCTGAATTGTCCCTCGACGGTCTTTGTCGGGCCCTCCTCGGAGTATCTCCAGACGTTTGCGCCATAAATACCTTCGCCGTTTTTCTTGAGCCAACCGCCTATAGCGAGAAGTATTTCCCTGTCCTCGGCGGGTATGCTGCCGTCGGCTTTGGGACCGATATTGAGTAACATTCTGCCGTTTTTGCTTACGACATCGATTAATGCTCTGATAATTTCATTCGGAGTTTTATAGCTGTTGCCCTCGGTATAGCACCACGAATTTCTTGCGACGGACGTGTCCGTTTGCCAAATATACGGCTTTGCGTCGGCGAATTGACCGCGCTCCACGTCCGGCACCGCCGTACCGAACATGAAAGCGTCGTGCTTGTAATTAATAACCGCCTCTGTGCCGCGCTCAACCGCGCGGTTGTAGTAATACGCCGCGAATTTTTTTAAGTACGGCTTTGCCGCGTCATGCTGAATCCACCAATCAAAATAAATAATCTTCGGATTGTAATTATCAACAAGCTCACAGCAGCGTAAAAGCCAATCCTCCATAAATTCCTTCGACGGATACGGTGTTGAAAACAGGTCAAAATGGTCAGGCTCCGGCATTGCGGGATAATAGAAATCGCCCTCCTTTTCATTATCCGTTACGTCACTCTCAAAGTCCTTGCCGTGTCCCATAAAGAACCAATGCTCGATTCTGTGCGAGGACGCGCCGTTTATTATACCGCGCTTACTCACACTCTCGCTAAGCTCGCCCAACGTGTCACGGCGCGGTCCCATTTCATACGCGTTCCAATGCGAAATATCGCTTTTGTACATCTGGAACCCGTCGTGATGCTCCGCGACGGGAACGACATATTCCGCGCCCGCGTTTTTGAAAAGCTCCGCCCACTCATCGGGATTGAATTTTTCCGCCTTGAACATCGGTATAAAATCCTTGTACCCGAAATCCTTGTGCGCGCCGTAGGTTTTAATGTGATGCTCAAACTCCTTTGAGCCTTGTATATACATATTTCTCGAATACCATTCACTGCCGAACGCGGGTACGCTGTATACGCCCCAGTGAATGAATATGCCGAATTTGGCGTTTCTGTACCATTGCGGAACCGTGTACCGCGACAGCGACTCCCATGTGTCCTTGAATTTGCCGCGCGCGATTACCTCATCGATGCGGTGCAAATATTCCTGCTTGTTCATATTGATACTCCTTTTCGAGTGTAAATAATTATCCATATAAATAGAAAACGCACTGATTATAACCCAAAAGAACGCTATAGTGAAGGATTATTACTCATTCACATATGCGTTCTTGTTTGGTTATTTAGTATATTCCGGAACAATTTCCTCAAGGCGCGCCGCCGCCGTAACGGCAAGACTCTTTAACAGCTCGCTTTGAGCCTCATCCGAGCCGGAGCCGGCTGTTATTTCAATAAGACAGCCTCTGTCATATACGTGGATAGTCGGGAACGCGATATACGCCTCCTGACCGATGCTGTCCACAAGCTCCGCCGATGAGCGTTTTGCTTTACCCTGCTCATACTCCTCAAAAATTGCTTGATAGTCTATTGTATCGGTAAACTGAGTTATTTTTACGCTTACAATATCCTGCTCGCCGATTGGCTCGCTCCTGTAAAGTACGGTCGCGACATTTCCCTCGCGCGCCGTACCCGTTTCTTCAATCACGGGAGTATATCCCGCGTATGCGGCAACGTCCTCCGCGGTTATAAGCGCCGCGGGGTCTATATCCGGAATAGGCTCGGACGCGGTTTTACCTCCGCCGCAGGCGCACAGCATTATCACCATAAACAGACTTGCCGCCGTAAGCATTAATTTTTTCATAGCTTTCTCCTTAACAATTATTTCATTGCGATAGCTTCTTTAACATTCTTTACGATATTTTCAGCCGTAAGTCCGTACTCCTTAAACAATTCGGCAGGCTTACCCGATTTGCCGAATCTGTCCGTACCGATTATTTTTACCGGAACGGGAGCGTTGGCGCATACAACCTCCGTAACCGCGCTGCCGAGTCCGCCCATTATATAATGCTCCTCAGCCGTTACAATGGCGCCTGTTTCCTTAGCCGCCTTTATTATTATATCCTCGTCTATCGGTTTTATTGTATGAATATTTATAACTCGCGCGTCTATGCCCTCGGACTTTAGCGTTTGAGCCGCCTCAAGAGCCATTCCTACCATAAGACCGGTCGCGATAATAGTCGCGTCGCCGCCGTCCTTAAGCTGAACGCCCTTGCCAAGCTCAAACTTATAGTCCTCGCCGTTTATATCCTCAACGGCAAGACGTCCGAATCTCATATATACGGGACCGTCGTGGTCTATAGCGGCTTTTACAGCCTGCATAGCCTCGGTATCGTCGGCGGGATTGATTACAACCATATTCGGAATTGAACGCATAAGCGCCAAATCCTCAAGGCACTGATGTGACGCGCCGTCCTCACCTACCGAAATGCCCGCGTGAGTTGCGCCGATTTTCACATTCAGTTTTGTATAACCGATTGAATTTCTTACCTGCTCAAACGCTCTGCCCGCCGCGAACATCGCAAATGTAGAGGCGAACGCGATTTTTCCGCTTGCGGCAAGACCGGCCGCAACGCACATCATATTGCCCTCCGCAATACCCATATTTATGAATCTGTCCGGATATGCTTTTTTGAACATCTCCGTCTTTGTAGACTTTGAAAGGTCCGCGTCAAGAACAACGATATTCGGATTATCTCCGTATTTTACAAGCGCCGCTCCGTATGATTCTCTTGTAGCCTTTTTTGCCATTATAGACTCGCCTCCAATCCTTTGATTATCTCGTCAAGCTCTGCGATAGCCTGATTATATTCGTCCTCTTTGGGTGCCGCGCCGTGCCATGCGGGATTGTTTTCCATAAAGGAAACGTTTTTGCCCTTTACCGACTTCATTATAATCGCCGTCGGCTGTCCCTTTGTTGCCTTTGCCTCCTCAACGGCGGCAAGAAGCTTTTCAAAATCATGCGCGTCCGTAATAATGACGTGCCAGCCGAAAGCCTTAAACTTTTCGTCGATAGGATTGGGATTCATTACCTTTGAAATATCGCCGTCTATCTGCAATCCGTTGTTATCGATAAAAATAGTAAAGTTATCGAGCTTATAGTGAGCCGCAAACATAGCCTGCTCCCATACCTGTCCTTCTTCAAGCTCGCCGTCGCCGAGAATTGAATAAACTCTGTAATCCTTATTGTCAAGCTTTGCCGCGAGCGCCATACCGCCCGCCACGGAAACGCCCTGTCCGAGCGAGCCTGTTGACATATCAACACCCGGCACCTTATTCATATCGGGGTGTCCTTGAAGATAGCTGTCAATATGTCTGAAGGTTTTTACGTCCTCCTTGGGAATAAATCCTCTCTCCGCAAGAACACCGTAAAGCGCCGGTGCGGTGTGTCCCTTGGACAGCACAAACCTATCTCTGTTTTCCATCTTCGGATTTTTCGGGTCAACATTCATCACTTCAAAATAAAGCAGCGTAAGCGCGTCCGCTATCGAAAGCGAGCCTCCCGGATGACCCGATGCCGCATTATATACAGCCGTCAGAGCATTTTTACGCACATTATTGGCAATGATTGAAAGCTCTGTAACTCTTTTCTTATCCATTTTATTGTGTTTCCTCCTTTAAAATATTATTTATCTAACGCATTTTCATACGCTATATTCATTAGTTCGTTAAGCCTGTCCGTTTCTCCCGAAAGGTAAAGAAAACCAATCAGCGCCTCAAATCCTGTCGCGCGTCTGTAGTCCGCAATATCGGCATTTTTCGGCGTTGTGTTTGATTTCGCGTTTCTTCCGCGCTTGAATACCGCCGTTTCATCTTCGGTAAGATATTCCGACATTGCGTTTATGCTGTTTGATTGGGAATGTGCCTTTACGTATTGAACGGTTTTCTTGTGCAGCTTATGCGGAGGGAGATTTTCATGTTCCTCAATGACCCTTGTCCGCACAAAAAGCTCATACACACCGTCGCCGATATAAGCCAGCGTCAGCGGCGAAAACTGCGACGGTTTCTTTGCTGTAAGTGACATTCTTTTTTCTCCTTGTGTATAAGTTTTACGCTTTGCTATTCGATATAGCTCCATTTTACGCCCATAGGCGTGTCCTTTAGCACTATATTCATTGCCTTGAGCTTATCGCGGATTGCGTCAGCCTCCGCCCAGTTCTTTTCGGCACGCGCCTTGTTACGCTTTTCTATAAGCTCCTCAATCTCAGCGTCAATGGATTTATTCGCTTTGTTTTGGAACAAACCCAGCACGCCGCCAAGCTCTCTGATAAGGTCAAGCGTTTTTTCGACCGCCGTCCTTGCGTTTTCCGTTTCGTTTGAAAGCTCGGTATTTGACGCGTAAACTATGTCAAAAATCGCGGCTATAGCGTCCGCCGTGTTTAAATCATCGTCCATTGCCGAGATAAATTTACGCTTACATTCATCAAGCTTTGATGAATATTCCTTTTCTGTCTCAGTAAGCTCTCTGTCGGCGCTGTTTTTGAGCAGAAATTCAAGATTATCTATACAGGTGTACACTCTTTCGACCGCCGATTTTGCCTGCTCCATAAGAGTATCGGCAAAATTAATCGGATTTCTGTAGTGCGCGGACAGCATAAAAAATCTTATCACCTCGCCGTCGTAATTTTTCAGAATATCTCTTACTGTGAAGAAATTTCCCAGTGATTTGCTCATTTTTTGGTTGTTTATATTGATGTAGCCGTTATGCATCCAATAATTGGCAAATGGCTTGCAATTAGCGCACTCACTTTGAGCGATTTCATTTTCGTGATGCGGGAATATCAAATCCTGTCCGCCGGAATGTATATCTATCGTTTCGCCGAGGAATTTATTTACCATAGCACTGCACTCTATATGCCAGCCCGGTCTGCCCATGCCCCACGGACTTTCCCATGCGGGCTCACCATCCTTTTGCTTTTTCCATAGAGCGAAGTCCATAACGTCGCGCTTATTTTCGTTGACGTCTATTCTCGCGCCCGCCTCAAGGTCTTCAAGCGGCTGCTTCGACAGCTTGCCGTATTCCTTGAATTTTTTTGCAGCAAAATACACGTTTCCGTCAACGTTGTAGGCGTATCCGTTTTCCTCAAGCTTTTTTATGACATCTATTATAGCGTCAATATTCTCCGTGGCTTTCGGGTGGATTGTCGCCTTTTTTACGCCTATCGCCTGGGCGTCTTTAAAATACTCGGCGATAAACCTGTCGCCAAGCTCCTTTACGGTTATTCCCTCTTCATTGGCGCGTTTTATCATTTTATCGTCAATATCGGTAAAATTCTGCACAAATTTTACGTTATATCCCGAATATTCAAGATAACGGCGCATTGTGTCAAACACAATAAACGGACGCGCGTTGCCGATATGAAAATAATCATAAACGGTCGGTCCGCAGGAATACATTTTTACCTCGTTTTTATCTATAGGAACAAACTCCTGTTTCTGCCTTGTAAGGGTGTTATAAATTCTCATTAAACTACTTCCTTTTTTTGCTTTTTCCAATCATATCTAATTATATCGCACTTTGATTAAAATTACAACTGTTTTTAGCAAAAAAATCCATATTGTCGCAGAAAAAACGGCACAGCCGCTGCTGTGCCGCTTTATTTACATTCCCGGAATAAACAATCTGGAGCCTACCTCTATCTTGTCGGTTTCGGTCATATTGTTGAATTTAAGTATTTCCTCCCTGGGTACCGCGTAGCGCTTTGAAATATCCCAAAGGTTATCGCCCTTTTGCGCGAAATAAATCACAATGCCCTTTTTATCCTTATTCTCCGGCTTTTCCGTTATAACGTCGCTTATAAGCTCTATTTTCCTCCTGCGGATTATGTTCGCGCTGAGAGATAGGATACATCTTATTTCAATCTCACCCGCCACATTCAAATTATATGCCGTATGCTTAACCTCCGCCTTAATTTCCGGAATTAAATCATCATCACTGCATTCGCTGTCAAGCATATAGCTGAACGGCAGCTCCTTTTTCATACTGTATACGGGACTTTCATTACTGTCGGTCAGGTACAATATATACGCCTCTATTTTGCCCTCGGCGAGGAGCTTGCCGCGTTGGAGCTGAGCTTTTGTTATGTACGGTCTTGTTATAACGTCATACACGCCCGACATTCCCGGAGCGCCCGCGTTTATTTCCACCGTTTCGCGTATGCTGTTTTGCGTGGACGGACGCGACACTATTTCCTCAAGCTCTATATCCTCCTTTAAAATATCGGTTTTCATAAACGGCTCGTAGCAATCGCAAATCATATCCACCGACACATTTTCCGTCGCCTTAATCTGCGCCGCGACCGCAATATCCAAATACACTATTCGCCTGTCGCCGTCGCTGTCCTCCGCGACCTCATACTTCACATCGGATATGCTGTAATCAATATCGCATATCGTTTCATCTCCGGCATCGTCGCAGTCAAAAACCTCGGTAAACGGTATTTCCGACTCCATAAAGCGAATTTTACAGTCATCATCGGTATAGAGCGCGCATACATTGACGGCTCCCTTTGCGACTATTTTACCGGTGACGGTTTTATATTCGCAATCGGATATTTTCGTGTCAATTTTCAAGATTTCACCTATGGAGCTTTGACCGTTCGGCACCTCTATGCTGTCCTTGATTGAAAATTCGGTTTCGGAAAGTCCGACGCAGTTTTGCAGCCTTACGCTTTCGCGCAGTACCTCGGCATCATCGCAGTCCGCGGTTTCAACCGCTATTTCAACATTCTTTTCCGCGATTATTTCATAATCGATTCCGACTATGATTTTAACGCGCAGCTTACGGCTGTTTATCAAGGAAAATTCAACTCTGTCAACATTGGACATCACAACAGGCGTCATATCGCCCGAGATTTTCTGACTGTCCACATTTTGAGTAAAGTCAAAGGATGTTATTATGCTCTTGATTTTTTCCCTGTCGCTGTCGGGTATGTACAGTATTTTCAAGTCCGTTCTGCCGTTTATGACCGCTCTGCCGTTTGTAATTTCCTTGCCGGTAATGCAGGACGCGGTGTCAACCTGCAATATCTTCAATATATCCGGTTTAACATCGGGAACTATTATATCCTCGTCCACAAGCACCTGCGTGCCGCCCTTGCAATTCACTTGATTGACAGTTATGCTTTCTTTTATCAATTTCATTATTTTATCCTCCACAAAAAAATCTCATAGTAAATAC
>JAJQAT010000159.1 GCA_021203665.1 Bacillota bacterium | reverse complement strand
TTAAAAAGCAAAGGAGAATATAAATGGACGGTTTAAAAATAAATAAAAACATAAATCTGTATTATATACCGATGACAAAGCTGAAAACCACAACAATCGGCGTATATATTCACAGGGAGATCAAGGAGGACGAGGCGTCAAAAAACGCGGTACTGCCGTATGTGCTAAAGCGCGGCTGTAAGCTGTGTCCCGACAGCGCAAAAATCGCGGAATATCTTGAAAATCTTTACGGAGCGTCCTTCGGCGCAAGCGTTTTAAAGCGCGGAGACGACCAGATTATATATTTCGGATTTGAAACAATTTCCGATAAGTACGCGCCGAACGGCGAAAGGCTTGCCGGTTCCGTGGCAAAGCTTATGATGTCGGTTATATTTGAGCCGACCGCGTTCACGGACGATATTACAGAGCAGGAAAAGAAGAACGCAAAGGACAGAATAATGGCGGTTATGAATGATAAGCGTCAATACGCGTCGATACGCTGCACAGAGGAAATGTGCGCCGGCGACAGCTTCGCTTTGAGCGCGCTCGGAACCTTAGAGGGAGCGGACGCCGTGACGGCGGACGGACTAAAGGCTCATTATGAAAATATAATAACCTCGTCCGCGATAGATATATACGTCTGCGGAGACGCCGATGTAAACGCGCTGTCGGAGGAAATAAAGCGTTACACGGACACAATCGCGTTCGAGAAGGCAAATATCCCGAAATCCAAGCTTTTTGAAAGCAAGGGCGCGGTTAAAAACGTAACCGACCATATGGACGTGGTGCAGGGAAAGCTTTGCATGGGATTTAAAACGGGAATAAGCGCGGACAGCGCAGATTATATACCCCTTATGGTAATGAACAGCGTGTACGGCGCGGGAGCGCACTCAAAGCTCTTTAACAACGTGCGCGAAAAGCTCAGCCTGTGCTACTACGCGTCAAGCAATCTTGTAAGAGACAAGGGCATTATGTTTGTAAACGCGGGAATTGAATTTAAGAATTTCCAAAAGGCGTATGATGAAATTCTCGCCCAGCTTGAAACGGTCAAAAACGGCGAAATATCCGAGCTCGAATTTACGTCGAGCATAAACGCGATATTGAACGAGCTTGAATCCTACAGGGACGACCAGCACGCCATGCAAATTTTCTGTTTGGGACAGAAAATATCGGGAACGAATTACACTATAGACGAAATGAAGGAAATGATAAGCCGCGTCACAATCGAGGACGTAAAAAGCGCCGCGGCAAAAACGGAGCTTGACACCGTGTATTTCCTTGCGGGAGAGGAGGAATAATAAATGGAATTGAATTACGCGAAAAGCGCCGCGACCGGCGAGGAAATGTATTACGGCAAGCATTCGTCGGGTCTCGGTGTGTATATAATACCAAAAAAGGATTACAGCAAAACATACGCTCTTTTCGGCACAAGATACGGCAGTGTCGATTCAAAATTTGTTGTTCCGGGCGAAAATGAGCTTACGGAGGTGCCGGACGGAATAGCGCATTATCTCGAGCATAAAATGTTCGACCAGCCGGACGGCAGCAATGTGTTTGACAGGTTTTCAAAATACGGCGGCAACGCGAACGCGTTTACGTCCTTTAATATGACGGCGTATCTGTTTTCCGCCACGGCAAATGTGGAGGAAAATCTCGAAACGCTTATGGATTATGTGCAAAGTCCTTATTTTACCGAGGAAAGCGTGCAAAAGGAGCAGGGAATAATCGGTCAGGAAATAAGAATGTATGACGATAACGGAAATTGGAAGCTGTTTTTCAATCTTTTAAACTGTCTGTACAAGGAGCATCCGGTAAAAAAGGAAATCGCCGGCACGGTTGAGAGCATAAGCCATATCACGGCGGATTATTTGTATAAATGCTATAACACGTTTTACAACCTGTCGAATATGTCCATAGTGGTTGTCGGAAATGTAGACCCCGCAAAAATTGCGGAGGTCATAGAAAACGGCATCAAGAAAAACGAGCCGTTCGAGGAGGAAATAAAAAAGGTTTACCCCGAGGAGCCCAAGGAAATAGCGGAATCCTACTCGGAGCAGAGCATGAGCGTGGCAAGTCCGCTGTTTATGATAGGCTTTAAGGACACGGATACGGGCTACGGCGGCGAAAGGCTTTTGAAAAAGAGCATAGAGATTAATATACTGCTGAAAATGCTTTTCGGAAAAAGCTCCGAATTGTACAAGGATTTATATGAAAAGGGACTTATAAACAACACGTTTTCATTTGAATACACCATGCAGCCGTCATACGCCTATTCCTCGATTGACGGCGAAAGCCGCGACCCAAAGGCGGTGTATGACGCGGTTATCGCCGAGATAGAAAAAACGCGCGAAAAGGGATTGTCAAGAGAGACATTCGAGCGAATGAAAAGGGTTGTATGGGGCAATTACATCCGCTCGCTAAACGACGTTGAGGATTACGCCTGCACATTTATGCAGATGCTGTTTATGGATATTGATTACTTCAATTTCATAGATGCGTATAACAGCGTAACATTCGAGGATTTGCAAAAACGCTTCAATGAGCATTTTGTAAAGGAACGCTCCGCCCTGTCGGTTGTAAACCCGTCCTGACGGCTTTAATATTCAGAGATCAAATAGGCGCCGTAGAATCCGGCGCCTATTTTTCGTAAAGTCCGTTTTATCGTACACCGTTTGATGTAAAATATTCATAAAGGAGGGATATGTATGCTTTTGGACACCGTTTATTTTGACGGAAAAAACAAGTTTAAGGATTCTGTATTTTCCGCGGCAGAATGGTCTGCGCCCGCTATGGGCTCGCCCGATGAGATTCGGAAATTGATAGACAGCTTTTCCCTGTGCGGCAGGAAAATTAAAGGCGTAAAGCTGGTAGGTCACAGCTATTTTCAAACAAGAGATTGGATTGAGGATATTGCTTACCATATTCTCAAAGGAACAAATAAGGATGAGCGCCGCCGCCGTTCGAGATACCGGTTCATAGATCCGGAAATGCGTTTTCCGCGCCAAGCCGCAACGGACGAGCCGCTGCTCATTTGGTTTGAGGACGGCGGCACCTTTGAAGCAGAATGCCCGAGGGAGTCGCAATTCCGCATGAGTATGAACTGTATTCCGCGGTATATCCGAGGCGGAACAAACGAACAAAACGTCGACGCGGAAATTTTGTTTTCACCCTGGATTAACCAAACAATTAAATCCGTCGAGATAACGACATATAAAACCAATAAGGACCCGATGTACGGCACAGCATTTGACGAGGCTCAATCCGTAAGAGAGTTGGCGGCGGAAATAATTATCCGTCTTGAAAACGGCATGGGAATACGCTTAGGCTCGATGGTTGACTATTTTGTGATTGAGTGTGTTGACGCGCGGGACCAAATAACCGAAATCAGCTTTCGAAAGCTTGATGAGGCATTGCTTAATTGGGAGGATATTCACAATGATGAGGAAACGGGGTTTGAGGCGGAAAGTCATACAATCTTTTTCGGGGAAAAGGGAGAAAGGTGCGCGGACACCCCGTTTATGAAATTACAATCGTCTGGAAGCCGTTCTTTTTTGAGCATTTCAGCGGATGATTTTCTTGTTTTGGGGTGGTGTGCGGCGCGCGTCTCGGGCGAGTGCTTTGACGAGTACGGAGAGTATCATTTCACCGCACCGGAGTGGCGGCAAATCCTGGAGGACGCATATCGGCTGCTTTCGTTTAAAACCCTTGATGAATTAATAAACGAAACGGCGGCGTGGGGAATATTTTACCGCGGCGGCGAAAATTATATGCGCGACCAAATGAATCGGTTTGGAGCGTCGTTTTGGCGCGAAAGAGAAAAATATTTCACTCAGCTCTCCGACCTGCGCAAATGGTCCGCCCCGGTTCTCGGCGACAACGATACAATGGATATTTACGGATTTTAAAAAGAGGCGGATAACAGCTTGATGAAAAATCGAAAAGGGAATGAACAATTAAAATTCCGAAATCTTTTTTACAAAATCTATTGACTAAATAAAAAAAGAGTGATACTATAATAATGTAATCTTCAGGGCAGGGTGAAATTCCCTACCGGCGGTAAAGCCCGCGAGCCGAAAGGTTGATTTGGTGCAATTCCAAAGCCGACAGTAAAGTCTGGATGAGAGAAGATGGCTTATTTGGCTTTTTGGCTCCGAAGATTTCTTCGGAGCTTTTATTATTTTACGGTAGGTGAGAGTATGGACGAAAAATATATGCGCCGCGCGATAGAGCTTGCAAAAAAGGGCGCGGGCTTTGTTTCCCCGAATCCTATGGTCGGCGCGGTTGTCGTTCGTGACGGCAGAATTATAAGCGAGGGCTGCCACGAAAGATACGGAGGCTATCACGCGGAGAGAAACGCGCTTTTAAGCTGCAATGAAAATACCGAGGGCGCGGATATGTACGTCACTCTCGAGCCCTGCTGTCATCACGGAAAAACGCCGCCCTGCACGGATATTATCATAGAGAAAAGGATAAAGCGCGTATTTGTCGGCTCGGACGACCCGAATCCGCTTGTGGCGGGAAAGGGATATAAGATACTGCGCGAAAACGGAATCGAAGTGATAACCGGAGTATTAAAAAAGGAATGTGACGAAATAAACAGAATATTCTTTCACTATATAAAAACAAAAACTCCGTATATCACGATGAAATACGCGATGAGCGCCGACGGAAAAATCGCCTGCAAAACAGGGGACAGTAAATGGGTATCGAACGAAAAATCAAGAGAAATCGTACAGCGCCTGCGCTATGAATACACGGCGATAATGGCGGGCATAGGCACGGTTATTGCGGATAATCCGCGGCTTACCTGCCGAGAAAATAACGCGCCTCCGCTTACGCGCATTATATGCGACACGGATTTAAGAATACCGCTTGACTGCAATATTGTAAAAACGGCAAGGCTGCACAGAACGATTATCGCCGCGGCAAATAACGGTGAAAAAGCCGAAAAGCTCAGGGAAATGGGTGCGGAAATTTTACTTGTTCCCAAATCCGAGAGCGGAATTGATTTAAATGCTTTAGTGTCCCTGCTCGGAGAAATGGGAATTGACAGTATACTTCTCGAGGGCGGAGGGACACTAAATGAGGCGGCTCTTAAATCGGGAATCGTAAACGAGATAAAGGTGTTTACCGCTCCGAAAATAATAGGCGGAAAAGACGCTCCGTCGCCGGTCGGCGGCGCGGGCGCCGAAAAAATGAGCGGCGCGGCGCGGCTTAAATTAAGAAACGTACAAATGATTGACGATGATATTTTAGCCGAATATGACGTAATAAAGGAGAATTGATAATGTTTACGGGATTGATTGAAGATGTGGGGACAGTAAAATCTATTTTAAAAAGCGGCAGCGGATATAAAATAGAAATCAAAACCGATATTCCCGATATTCACATAGGCGACAGTGTCGCGGTGAACGGCATATGCCTTACGGCGTACTCCGTAAGCACCGCCGGCTTTACCGCCGACGTTATGGCTGAAACCGCGCACAGGACGGGAATAGGCGGCTTAAAAATCGGCTCGCCGGTAAATCTTGAAAGAGCTATGGCGGCGAACGGACGCTTCGGCGGGCATATCGTGTCGGGGCATATTGACGGCACGGGTACAATATCCGACAAAGCTCCGGACGGCAGCGCGACCTGGGTTACGATACGCGCGGATAATGATATTTTGAAATATATCGTCGAAAAAGGCTCAATCGCTGTTGACGGAATAAGCCTTACGGTGGCTTACGTTGACGACAAATGCTTTAAGGTGTCGATTATTCCTCACACCGACGGCAATACCACGCTTACGCATAAATCCGCGGGCGACAGCGTAAATCTGGAATGTGATATTATCGGAAAGTATGTTGAAAAGCTGCTTTCCGTGAAGGATACAAAAGGGGACAGTAAAATTACACTTGAATTTTTGGCTGAAAACGGATTTTAATAAAGGAGGTTAAAAATGTTTGACAGTATAGAACAGGCGCTGGAGGATTTAAAACAGGGCAAAATCATATTGGTAACCGATGATCCCGAAAGGGAAAACGAGGGCGATTTGATTATGGCGGCGCAGTTTATGACGGGTGAAAGGATGAATTTTATCGCGTCATACGCGAAAGGTCTTATATGTATGCCGATGTCGAGGCAGTGGGCGGATAAGCTCGGACTTGCACCCATGGTGGCGGAGAACACCGATAATCACGAAACGGCGTTTACCGTGTCTATAGACCATATAGACACCACCACGGGAATTTCCGCGTTTGAAAGAGCGGACACTGCCGCAAAAGCGGCGAGAGAGGACGCGAAGCCGTCCGATTTCAGACGCCCGGGACATATGTTTCCGCTCATCTCGAAAAAGTGGGGCATATTCGAGCGGCGCGGACACACCGAGGCAACGGTGGACCTGTTAAACGCGGCGGGACTTATACCCTGCGGAATTTGCTGCGAGATTATGGACGACGACGGACATATGGCGAGATTTCCCCGCCTTAAGCGCTTTGCCGAGGAGCATAATCTCACAATGATTTCGGTCGCGGATTTGGATAAATACAGGAGAAAGCGCGAGGTGCTTGTGGAGCGCGTGGCAAGCGCGAAATTCCCGACGCGCTACGGCGATTTTATGATTCACGGATATATAAACAAGGTAAACGGCGAGCATCACGTCGCGCTGACAAAGGGCGATATAAAGAATACCGATGAGGTTTTGTGCCGAGTACATTCGGAATGTCTTACCGGCGACGCGCTGGGTTCGGCGCGGTGCGACTGCGGACAGCAGCTTGACGCGGCGATGAAAAAAATAGCCGAGGAGGGCACGGGAATATTGCTCTATCTTCGTCAGGAGGGCAGAGGAATAGGTCTTATAAATAAAATCCGCGCCTATGCTCTTCAGGATAAGGGGCTTGACACGATAGAGGCAAATCTCGCACTCGGATTTCCGGAGGATATGCGCGACTACAGCATAGGCTCTCAGATATTGCGCGATTTGGGCGCGAAAAAGCTGCGCCTTATGACGAACAACCCGCTTAAAATAGAGGGATTGGACGATTACGGACTTGAAATAACGGAGCGCGTGCCGATTCAAATGGAATTGGGAAAAAGCGACGCTTGTTATCTGCTTACAAAGCAGCATAAAATGGGGCATTACCTAAATTACGAGGATTAAAAACGGATTTTTGGAAAGGAGAAAACAAAATGAAGGTATTGGAAGGAAAATTAATTGCGCAGGGCACGAAAATAGGCTTGGTAGCGTCAAGATTTAACGAGTTTATCGTGTCAAAGCTTATTTCGGGCGCGGTGGACGGACTTGTGCGTCACGACGTGAACGAGGACGACATTACTCTCGCGTGGGTACCCGGAGCGTTTGAAATTCCCGTCACGGCTCAGAAAATGGCTGAAAGCGGAAAATATGACGCGGTTATCTGCCTGGGCGCGGTAATCAGAGGAGCCACATCGCATTATGATTACGTTTGCAATGAGGTTTCAAAGGGCATTGCGACGGTGTCGCTGAAAACGGGCGTTCCCGTGCTTTTCGGTGTTGTCACAACGGAGAATATCGAGCAGGCAATCGAGCGCGCCGGCACAAAGGCGGGCAATAAGGGATATGATTGCGCCCTGTCCGCTATAGAGATGATTAATTTGCATAAGCAGCTGTAATGGAGGCTAATGTGAAAAAGGCAGTATTTTTTGATATTGACGGAACGCTTGTCACGGACGACGGAACATCGGTAATTCCCGAATCCGCGGTAAACGCCGTGCGCGCTCTCAGGGAAAACGGCTCATACGCCTTTATAAACACGGGCAGGAGCATGATGAATGTCGAGGGACGCATAAGAGATATAGGCTTTGACGGATATATATGCGGCTGCGGCACATATATAAGCATAAACGGCGAGGTACTGTTTTACCGAACCGTCGAAACGGACATATGCCGAAAAACAGCGGCTCTCGCACGGGAATGTGATATGAATCCTCTTTACGAGAGGGCGGACAAATTTTTCCGCGACCCCTCCTGCCGCGCTCTGCCGGATTACAAGGCGCTGATGAGCGTGTTTGACGGACAGGACAAGAACATGACGTACACCGTCAATGACGATGATTTCGGCTTTGACAAGTTTGTGGCGTGGTATGACGAAAAAAGCGATTTGGAGAAATTTAAAAACGGCATCGCGGATAATTTTGAATACATTGACCGCGGTTACGGCTTTTGCGAGATTATACCCAAGGGATACACAAAGGCGTCGGGCATTGACGAGGTGTGCGCTCTTTTAAACATAGAGCATAAGGACACCTACGCCGTCGGCGACAGCCTAAACGACCTTGATATGCTGAGGGGCGCGGGACACGCGATTGTTATGGGCAACGGCAGGGAGGAACTATTCAAATATGCCGAGCTTGTCACAAAGGACATAACAGACGGCGGAATCGAGTACGCATTGAAATATTTCAAATTAATATGAAAAAATTTCAATAAAATTTCAATAAAATGCTTGACATTTAAATTCGGCTGTGTTAATATATATGAGTTGTTAAAACAAATCCGTAGACAGTAGGCAGGCGAAAGCCGGAAGTCCAACCGAGGGTATTATTAGTGATTAAGATTACTATGGCTCTTTGCGTCTACGGCAAAGAGCCTTCTTTATTTACGGAAGGCATATTACCAAAATACGGGAGGTGAAAATAATATGCCAAGTGAAAAGGTTTTAGAGGAAAAGAAAGCACAGGTTGCCGAGGTTGTCGATATTCTTAAAGCGGCTCAAACGGGCGTGCTTGTAGACTACCGCGGATTGAATGTTGCGGAGGACACGGAGCTCAGAGCTAAGCTTAGAGAGGAAAACGTAAAGTATTTCGTTATTAAGAATACACTTCTTCGTCTCGCGGCTAAAGAAGCAGGTCTTGACGCTCTTGAGGACGCACTTCACGGACCCACGGCTATCGCTGTTTCTTCAGAGGACGCTGTAGCGCCCGCAAAGGTTATTGCCGACTTCGCTAAGAAGAACGACAAGCTTGAAATCAAAACAGGATTCATGGACGGCGCGATAATGACTCTTGATGAAATCAAGACTCTTGCCGCGACACCGAATATGGATACATTGATTGCTAAGATGATGGGAAGCTTGAACTCACCGATTTCGTCACTTGCAAGATTGCTTGCAGCTATTGTTGACGGCGGCGAGGAAATATCCGACCTAATCGCAAAGAAAGCAGCAGAGGCGGCTCCGGCTGAGGAGACTGCCGAGGAAACCGCTCCCGCCGAAGAGGCAAAAGCGGAAGAGGCACCGGCTGAACAGGCTGACGCCGAATAATTTATTGAAAAAAGTTTAATTTAATAGGAGGAAAATAAAATGGCAGATTTAAATGCAATTCTTGATTCAATTAAGGAATTAAAGCTACTTGAAGTTGCTGAATTGGTGAAAATGATGGAAGAAGAGTTTGGCGTAAGCGCGGCTGCTCCCGTAATGGTTGCAGGTGCTGCGGCAGAGGGCGGCGCGGCTGCTGAGGAAAAGACAGAGTTTGACGTTGTTCTTACAGAGGCAGGCGCATCAAAGCTTGGCGTTATTAAGGTTGTAAGAGAAATCACAGGTCTTGGTCTTAAGGAAGCAAAGGCTCTTGTTGACGGCGCACCCAACACGGTTAAAGAGGCTGCCGCTAAGGAAGAGGCTGAGTCAATCAAGACAAAGCTTGAGGATGCCGGCGCTAAGGTAGAATTGAAGTAATTTTGCTCTGAATTCCGATTTGGTATTTGTCAGTGTTAGGAGTATGCTATGACAATAGACGTATCATCAATACTTAAGGAAATCGGCGGCAGGATAGATATTGACGGTGAGGTCAATATGTCCGACACGGATTTTCTGGGTGAGGTATATCATTTTAATGAACCATTAAAGGTGGTCGGAAGTGTTTCCAATAACGGAAAATCCCTGATACTCACGGCAAAATGCGCCGGTCATATGACGACGCAGTGCGCGAGATGTATGAAGGATATTACGGTTCCGATAGAGTTCGGTATGGACGAAAATCTTGTCAAGGACAGCGAAAGCATATCCGATGATGAAGACGTTATAATCTTTGATGATGTTAAGATTGATATAGATGATATTGTTATGAACAATTTCCTTATGAATGTTGAGGGAAAGTATCTCTGCAAGGAGGACTGCAAGGGTCTTTGTCAGCAGTGCGGCGCAGACCTTAACGAGGGAGACTGCGGATGCGGTCGTGATACCATAGACCCGCGCTGGTCGGCATTGATAGATATTATGGAGAAAGATAAGTAATATATAGTCAGAGAGAATTATGGAGGTGTAATTATGGCAGTACCCAAGGGTAAAGTTTCAAAAGCCAGAAGAAATAAAAGACGTGCCAACTGGAAGCTGACCGTACCGAATATGGTAGAGTGCCCACAGTGCCACGAATTTAAGATGCCTCATAAGGTTTGTAAGTCCTGCGGATATTACAAAGGCAAGGAAGTTATAAAAGTTGAGGATTAATTCGGCTTGTTAAGTAAAAGAGAACGCTTTGAGCGTTCTCTTTTTTTGCGCATATTAATTGTCAGCACCGCTTTTCAGCCGTTGAGCGATTTCAAGTATTAGCTCAAGGTCGCTTTCGGACAGCGTTTTTACGGAATTTATCACGTCGTTCAAGAGGTTCGGCTCCTCTATGGTAGTGTCAAAAAACTCAACCGGCGTTATCCCAAAGTAGTCGCATATGTTAAGAAACCCCGCCATAGACGGCATTGCCTTTCCGGAGGAGATAGCTTGAATATAGCTTTTACTTTGACCGAGCTCAAAGCTCATCTGATATTCCGATACATTTGCCTTTAAACGCAATTCCGTTATTCTGTTTCTTATAAATTCTTTTCCGTTTTGTATTTGCGTGTCAATTTCATCGAATTTCATATT
>JAJQAT010000064.1 GCA_021203665.1 Bacillota bacterium | reverse complement strand
GAACATATCACTTGAAAATATGCCGTTTTGGTGGTAAAATTGTAATGTTGTTTGGGTTTAACCCTTGACAATTCATAGATTTATATGTATAATAGCTTTATCGCTTTAGCACGATAAAGTAAATTTATTTGAAAGGATTACATTTTATGTCTAACTGGAAGCTTCATACGCCGAACGGCGTAAACGATATACTGCCGGAGGAATGCGCGGTAAAAAAGGAAATCGAGTCTACAATATGGTCGGTATTTTCCTCGATAGGATACAAGGAAACGGAAACGCCCACATTTGAATATTACGACTGCTACGACGGCTTGGGCGGTCAGATTTCCCAGGAAAATATGTTTAAATTTTTCGACGAGCAGGGACGTATTCTCGCGCTCCGTCCGGACTTTACCACATCAATCGCCCGTATGGCGGCTACAAAGGTGTCCGACAGCAAATTGCCGCTGCGCTATCTTTACACGGGAAATGTTTTCCGCGTTGAACAGACGCAGGGCGCGCGTCAAAGGGAATTTACCCAGAGCGGCATCGAGCTTATCGGCTCATATTCGCCCGCCGCTGACGCGGAGGTTATTTCCGCGGCAATGGAGGCGGTTATGGCTGTCGGCATAGAGGATTTTTCAATGGAGATAGGTCAGATTGCGTTCTTCAACGGACTTGTGCGGCAGGCGGGTCTTGACGAGAAGTCAACCGAGAAGCTCCGCGAGCGCATTGACTCCAAGGACTCCGTTGGAATCAAGGCGATTACCGACAAGCTTGACATAGACGAAAAAATCAAAAAGCTCATTATCGACCTGCCGTATTTATTCGGCGGCGCGGAGGTATTTGAAAAGGCGTATGTGGACGGTCTGAACGAGACCTCAAAGGTCGCCCTTGACAATTTAAAGCGCATATATGAGCTTTTGTGCCTGTACGGCTTTGAAAAATACGTTTCCATCGATTTGGGTATGCTTGAAAGCATCGATTATTACACCGGTTCGATTTTCAAATGCTATACGCACGGCGTCGGATTTCCCGTATGCGCCGGAGGAAGATATGATAATCTTATGGGACAATTCGGCGCGCCGAAGGGTGCCGTCGGAGCGGCTATCGGCGTAAACAGGCTTATGTCGGTTCTCTCCGACAGGGAAACGCACGAGGTTTCCGCGTCGCTTGTTTTTGCCGAAAAGAATGCCGAGGGTATCGGCTACGATATTGCCTACAATCTTCGCGTAAACGGCTGCCTTGTGGAAATGTATATCGGAGGCGGCGACTATAAGGACGCGGAGGAATATTCAAGGGGCAGAAATATCGGCGCTATGCTGCGCGTGTTCCCCGACGGCAAGCTGATGATAAACGATTTTGCCAAGCACGAAATAATAGAAACAACCGCGAACGAGTTTTTGGGTTATTACGACGAGTCTATGATGTTTGACGAGGGCGGCGGCTGCGAATGCGGCTGCGGTCATGAGCATCATCACGGCTGCGACTGCTGACATTAATTTTGGGGAGGAAATCAGAATGAGATATTTAACAGTTGCTCTCGCAAAGGGCAGACTTGCGGAGCTTGCGATGGAGCTTTTCATATCAATCGGAATGGACTGCTCTGAAATGAAGGAAAAGACAAGAAAGCTCATCTTCACCGACGAGGCGAACAAGATGAAATTTATACTTGTAAAAGCGTCCGATGTGCCGACATACGTTGAATACGGCGCGGCGGATATAGGAATTGTCGGCAAGGATACTCTTTTGGAGGAAAGCCGTAATTTATATGAAATGATTGATTTGGGATTCGGCAAATGCAAAATGGCTGTATGCGGTCCCGCGGACCTAAAGGGAAAGCTCGGCACTATGACAAATTTGCGCGTAGCGTCAAAGTACCCGCATATCGCCCTGAAATATTTCCAGGACGACAAGGGTCAGACGATAGATATAATAAAGCTGAACGGCTCGGTGGAGCTTGCGCCGCTTGTGGGTCTTTCGGACGTAATCGTTGACATCGTGGAAACGGGCAAAACGCTGAAAGAGAACGGTCTTGACGTTCTCGAGGACGTGTGTCCTTTAAGCGCACGCTTTGTTGTGAACAAGGTAAGCATGAAAATGGAAAAAGAACGCATAATGGGTATTGTTGAAAAATTTAAGGAGCGATTGGAAATATGAGAATTTATCCCGCGATAGATATAAAGGACGGAAAATGCGTAAGACTTTTTAAGGGCCGCTTTTCCGACGTTACGGTTTACGGCGACTCTCCCGCGGAAACGGCAAAAAAGTGGGAGGCTCTCGGAGGCGAGTACATACACGTTGTAGACCTTGACGGCGCTCTTAAGGGTCACGGCGTAAACGCCGCAAAGATAAAGGAAATATGCGAGAGCGTGAATGTTCCCGTTCAGACCGGCGGCGGCATACGCACAATGGAGGATATTGAGGCAAAGCTCGGCTGCGGAATCTCCAGAGTTATTATCGGCACAAGGGCTGTTTCGGACAGCGAATTTGTGAAAAGAGCCGTGGACAAATACGGCGATAAAATCGTTATAGGCATTGACGCGAAGGACGGTATGGTCGCTGTTGAGGGTTGGGAAAAGACAAGCGATTTCACCGCTGTTGAGTTTGCGAAAAAGATGGTGTCAATCGGGGTACAGACTATCGTTTACACCGACATTGCCACCGACGGCACGCTTGCCGGTCCGAACATAAACGCGATGGCGGAAATGGCTCGTTCGGTAAAAGCCGATATTATCGCGTCGGGCGGCGTCGGCTCTCTCGAGCATATAAAGGCACTCGTTCCCACCGGCGTCGAGGGCGTTATAGTCGGAAAGGCGCTGTACGCGGACAAGGTAAACCTTACCGAGGCAATCGGGGCGGTGAAATAAATGAAAAAAATAGTCAGCCTTACAAGGCGCGCCATTGAGGAATACAATATGATAGAGGACGGCGACAAAATAGCCGTGGGCGTGTCCGGAGGCAAGGACAGCCTCACGCTTTTATGCGCCCTTGCGGAGCTGTCGCGCTACTATCCGAAAAAATTTACCGTTATGGGCATAACTCTCGATATGGGCTACGGTGCGGATTATTCCAAGGTCAAGGAATTGTGCGATAGGCTCTCAGTGGAATATGTAATAAAAGAAACAAATTTCAAAGAGGTCATTTTTGATATACGCAAGGAAAGCAATCCCTGCTCGCTGTGCGCAAAAATGCGGCGCGGCGCTCTTAACGACACCGCGATTGAACACGGCTGCCGAAGGGTGGCTCTGGGACATCATAATGACGATGTGCTTGAAACATTCTTTCTCAGCCTTATGCACGAGGGCAGAATACATTGCTTTTCACCTGTCACCTACCTTGACAGAACCGAGATTTATCAAATTCGCCCTATGATTTACGTACGCGAGCGCGATATACGCGGCGCGGTGAGAAACAATGATATTCCCGTGGTGCATAATCCCTGTCCGGCGAACGGGTATACGCAGCGCGAGTATATGAAGGACCTAATTAAAAGGCTCGAAAAGGAAACCACGCCCGGACTTCGCAAACGCCTGTTCAGAGCAATTCAAGACAGCGGCATAGACGGCTGGAAAATCGATAAATAAAAAGGGACACTGTTTCAGCGTCCCTTTTTACATCCCTCAAAATATTCTTTTGTTTCCTTGGCTATGACGCCGCTTAGGGCGATTAGGGCGATGACGTTCGGGATTGCCATAAGTCCGTTAAATATATCGGCGATTGTCCACACCGCCGAAACCGTGAGATACGGTCCTATAAACACGGCGAGCACATAGAGCCATCTGTAAACCTTGACGGCGGTTTTATTTCTGTTCGACAAATATTCAAGGCATCTTTCGCTGTAATAATCCCAGCCGAGAATGGTTGTGAACGCGAAAAACGTAAGGCATATCATAAGCACAAACGAGGATACCGCGCTCGGGAACGGCAGTCCGCTGCAAAACGCGTCCGTTGTTATCGCGACGCCCTCAAGTCCCTCCTTTGCCCATGAGCCGGCTATTACTATGGAAAGTCCCGTCATTGTGCATATGACAATGGTGTCTATAAAGGTGCCCGTCATGGAAACAAGTCCCTGACGCACCGGCTCCTTTGTCTTTGCCGCGGCGGCGGCTATAGGCGCGCTTCCCAGTCCCGCCTCGTTGGAAAATATACCGCGCGCGACGCCGTTCTGCATTGCCGCCATCATAGCTCCGAGTATACCGCCCGCGACGGCGCGTATGCCGGATACCGCGTCGCCGAAGCCGAACGCTCCGCGCACAACCTGCGAAACCGCCGCCGGTATTTCCGTGACATTACATATAACCACCAGCAGCGCGAACACGACATACAAAACCGCCATAAACGGCACCACAATCTCCGATACCTTTGCTATTCTCTTTATTCCGCCTATTATAACGAGGGCTGTAGCGGCGGTTATCACAATTCCCGCTATTACGACTACCCATGAAATGTCGCGCCCGAACAGGTGAACCGTCCACGCCTCCATAGGGTCAAAGAAATTCGTGACCGCGCTTGATATTCCGTTCACCTGCGTAAATGTGCCTATTCCCATAAGACCCACGCACACTCCGAAAAACGCGAATATTTTCGCAAGCCATTTCCATTTTTTGCCCATGCCGTTTTCGATATAGTAAAACGGACCTCCCAAAACATGACCGTCCTTGTCTATGGTGCGGTATTTTATCGCGAGAAATCCCTCGGAATATTTTGTAGCCATACCGAAAAACGCCGCGACAATCATCCAAAACAGCGCTCCGGGACCGCCCGCGGCAATAGCCGTCGCGACGCCGACGATATTTCCCGTGCCTATGGTCGCGGAAAGCGCGGTGCACAAGGCTCCGAAGCTGGAGACCTCTCCTTCCCCGCCATCCTCGTTTTTAACCATATATTTAAGCGCCCTGCCGAGATGCCTTACCTGCAAGCCTCTTACTCTGACAGTAAGATAAATGCCGGTTAATATTATCAGCACTATCAGCGGTATTCCCCAAACCATATTATCTATTCTCTCAAGCATTGCGCCGACCTTTTCGAATACAGTTGCTTCCATATTTTCACCTTTTCCTTTTTTGATACCGTAAAATTCTATCATAGATAATAAAAAATGTCAATGTTTTGTGCGGTTTATATTTTCGCGAAATCTAATTTTGACTTTTATGCTAAAATATTGTTGAAAGTTTAGAAAGCGCGTGTTATAATAGTAGCATATTCGATAATCGGCTAAGCGCATTATCGTTACCGGAGGGAATTTTGATGATAGCTATTATAGATTACGGCGCGGGAAATCTGCACAGCGTAAAGAACGCGCTTGATTTTCTCGGCGCGAACAGCATTATTACGGGCAGCAGCGAGGAAATTTTAAAGGCGGACAAGGTAATTCTGCCGGGCGTCGGCGCGTTCGGCGACGCTATGGGATGCCTTAACGGCAGCGGTCTTGCCGATACGGTTAAGCTCACGGCTGAAAGCGGCAAGCCGCTTCTCGGAATATGTCTCGGACTTCAGCTTATGTTTGAGGAGAGCGAGGAAAGTCCCGGAGCTGAGGGACTCGGAATATTCAAGGGCAAAACGGTTAAAATCCCCGACGGCGAAAATCTGAAAATCCCTCATATGGGCTGGAACAGCATTAAGATAACCAAGGAAAGCAAAATCCTAAAGAATATCGGCGGCGAGCCGTACGTTTACTTCGTTCATTCATATTACATTAAAGCGGAGGACGCGGACGTTGTTTCGGCGTATACCGAATACGGGCAAAGGCTCGACATAGCGGTGGAAAGAAGCAACGTATTCGCGACGCAGTTTCATCCGGAAAAGAGCGGTGAAACGGGCATGAGAATTTTGAAGAATTTCATCGCTTTAAAGGCTTAAACACGGGAGGAAAATTATGTACGCGAAAAGAATAATACCGTGCCTTGACGTAAACAACGGACGCGTTGTCAAGGGCGTTAATTTTGTAAATCTTATAGACGCGGGCGACCCCGTGGAATGCGCCAAGGTCTACGACAAGGCGGGCGCGGACGAGCTTGTGTTTCTCGATATAACCGCCTCCTCGGACGCGCGCGAAACGGTGACGGAAATGGTCGAGGCGGTGGCAAGACAGGTATTCATACCGTTCACCGTCGGCGGCGGAATAAGAACTGTGGAGGATTTTCGTAAAATCCTGAACGCCGGCGCGGACAAGGTTGCCGTGAACAGCGCCGCCGTGAAGCGTCCGGAGCTTATAAGCGAGGCGGCGGAAAAATTCGGCAGACAGTGCGTGGTATGCGCGATAGACGCAAAACGGCGCGCCGACAGAAGCGGCTGGGACGTGTACCTGAACGGCGGCAGAGTGAACACCGGCATAGACGCTCTCGAATGGGCGAAAAAAGCCGAAGCGCTCGGTGCCGGAGAGATTCTTCTCACAAGCATGGACTGCGACGGAACAAAGGCGGGATATGACACGGAGCTTACAAGGCTTGTATCCGAAAACGCGAAAATACCGGTAATAGCGTCGGGCGGCGCGGGCACTCTCGAGCATTTTCTCGACGCATTTAGAGTGGGCAAGGCGGACGCGGTGCTTGCTGCGAGCCTGTTCCACTTCAAGGAAATAGAAATCAATGATTTAAAAAAATATCTGCGCGAAAACGGCGAAAGCGTCAGATTGTAAAAAGATTATGACGCGAAAATCTCTTATCGTTCCATGCCCTGCCGATAAGAGAGCCTTAAACAATAATTTATGCCGACGCGGGGCGGCGGAATGGAGATTTTTAATATGAGTAAGAAAAGCAGAAGAAAAACTCTGCAAAAAAAAGAGGGAATTATTCCAAAGGGTACCTTCACCATTGACGACTCAAAGATGTATATTATCGCGACAATTATAATGTTCCACATACTTCCGCTTATATTTGTGATTACCGGCGAAAACGGCAAATATATATTAAGCTTCACCTATGTCACAGCCAACCCGATTTTTTTGGGAATAACCGGACTTATATACGGAATTAAAAAGGGCTTTAATTTTAAATTCCCGCTGATAATGACCGTTCTTTCCGCGCTGTCGATATTTATGTACGGCGAATTTGACGAAAGCGTGATGATAACCACTCGGATTATACTCGGAATTGTTTATTTGATTTTCTTGTTCGGCGCGACGATAATAGGCGCTATCGTAAGAAAAGCGTTTAACTTTTCCTAAGGAGGCATACAATGGAAACAAAGCTTTACAGCGCGTCAACACAAATGACGCCGGCTATTTACAAGGATTTTTATAAAATATATTACAGGGAAAGATTAAAGGTCTTCAGAGCGGTTTCCGCGGTAATCGCGGTCATACTGATTTTGGCGGCGGCATATATTTATAACAGCGGGATGCCGCTCGTATGGTGCGTTATTGCGCTGTGGGTGGGCGTATTTTTGCTTTTCTATCCGAGCATCGCGTACAGAAAGCCGTATAAAAAAGCCAAGGATAAATCTCAAACCACCCATTTCGCTTTTTATGAAAGCTATGTGGCTGAAAAAACAAATTCAAAAAGCAGCGACTACAGCTATTCCGATTTGGAAAAAATCATCGAAACAAACAAGTATTTCCTCATTTTCCACAGCATAGAGAGCGTCAGCATCGTTGACAAGGCGCATATAAGCGCGCCGAGCGAGGATGTAGCGGCTTTTTTGAAAACAAAAGCCGAATACAAAAAAATAAAATTTTGAATTTAAAAAGGAGCCGTTTTCGCGCGGCTCCTTTTTTTATTCGTTTTTACTTATTTTAAGCACTCGTTCACCCATTCGATGAAGTTATCGGTTGAGTTTCCGGTACGCTCCGCGGTGGTGTGACCCGCGCCCCAAATCATTTCAAAATCAACATCTCTGCCGTAGTTTTCAAGGGCAAGAGTAAGATTTATTTCCGTTGACAGCGCGGTATCGCCCTGGTTTATTCCGGTGCGTATGCGCCAATATTCCGCGACATTCGAGGTCTGATAACCGTCGTAATAATCCGAAAGATAATACATCGGGTTATACATATTCATTCTGTAATCCACGGTGTTGCCGAGAGAATCGGTCTTTGCCAAATCCTCCGCGTATGCCGCGCCGTAGGTTTCGTTGTCTTTTAACAGCTCCGCCATAATCGGGTCAAAGTGCGCGCCGTTTCCGTCGGCATAGCCGAACAGTGTGTTCTCGCCCTGCGCCCTGTCAAGGTCGTCAAACGCGCCGACGCTCTTTGACGCGTTCTTGCACACGTTCACAAAATCCTCAACGCTCGTAACCGTCGCGGTGTTTGTCGCGCTGTCATAAGTAACCCATTCGCTGTCCTTGTTAAGGCTTGCGATATAGTCCTCGGCGGTTTCGTAGGTAACGTCCTCATCGGTGTCCGTATCATCATTTGTTTCCAAACGCGTGATGCCGTCAAGCTCCTCGAAGTTGACGTTATCCATACCTTCGCCGCGTCCGCCGCCCATGCCGCCTTGACCGCCGCCGGACTGCTGCGGAGTATACGGGAATTCGGTGTCTGTAAGGAAGTTATTCAGCGAACGCTCAATTTCGGATTTTACGTAATCATAATAGCTGCCCGCCTGATATATTCCGCTTTCGGATTCCGTAAGCGTCAGGACATTTCCGTCCTCGTCCTTTAGACCAATCTCGTTGATATACTCGGCAAATGCCGCCGCCATACCGTCGGACAGCGTCTGCATATCATCGGTCAATCCGCTGCGGCTTACGCCCAAATTCCACTCATACGCCTCGTTCGCCATATCGAGGTTGGTTATCGGACACCAGCACATCGAGCCGGCAACAGCGTCGCTGTATCCCTCAACCGCGCCTATCGCGTCAAGATAGGGAGTATACAAATCGCTGTCGCCCGTAGCGCCCATTAATGCGCTCTGCGCGCCGCCGCCGCTCATTCCGAACGTGAATATTCTGTCCGTGCTTCCGGCGATATTATCGGCGTTATAGCGAATATATTTAACCGCCGCCTTTAGGTCGGTAACTCCCGTCGGAGCGCCCGCGTCGCGTCCGCGGCAGCCCGCGTATACATATACAAATCCCGCGTCGGTGTAGCTCTTAACATCGCTTGCGTAAGCCGTGGGAGCCGCCATCGCCGAATATCCCGGTGTGTTTACCGGAATTACCATCGGCGCGGTTGCCGCCGTGTAGCCGTTTACGCTTGCCTCGCTGTTTACGGCGCAGGTGTATGTTCCGTCACCGTTATCGGTCGCCGTCATATACGCGCCCGGCACAAAAACGCCGAGTGTTTCATAGGTTAAGTCAACCGGATTTGCGCAGTATTGCACGCCAATCTGCCAATATACGTCATCATCGGCATTGTAATTCCATTTTGTGTTGTCAATCTTGGCAAGCTCCGCGCTTTCGGTCTTGCTTGAAATAGTCACTTTCATAGTTTCCTGCTCCCATTCAACATTCGCGTCAAAGGTTTCCGAAATAAATCTTATCGGCACCATTGTGGTGTCGTCCTTGAGCTCCGGCGCCGCCAAAAGCGTGTAGCTCTCGCCGTTTACATCCGCGTCCGTGCTGCCTATCTTAAGCGTTATGGTCTTATCGCCGTCCAGGACGGTTACGGTGTAGTCCGACTCGTTCCAATCAACCTCCGCGCCGAGTCCCTCGCTGATTACTCTCAGCGGAACAAGAGTGGTTCCGTCGATGATATACGACGGTGTAACCTCGATTTCGGTGCCGTTTACGTTAATATAATTTTCCCCGACAATGAATGAAATATCCACGTCGTCAAGCGCCGACACTCCCGCGTCGGGCAATGTCAGCATTGCGGCGCATAGCAACGCCACCGTTGTTTTTTTGCCATTCATAGCAAAATCCTCCTTAATTTTTCTTAACACTTTTTATTTATGTAAATACTGCCGCCTAAGCGGAGGCATATTTATGTACGGTTAATTATGCGGAGCTTAGCGAAATTCCTTTTTGATTTTTTCCACTGCCGCGTCAACGGCGGCTGTGTCGCCGAGTATTCCGACGCATATCATATGCTGAGGGCAGGTGCCGTTGATTTCAAAAACATCAACTCCCGACGTTTTTTGAGCCATATCGCTCGCGTAAATCAAATCGCACACGTCGCCGTGCAAAAGCGCCAGCGCGCGGTCGTCCGTGAATATCTCGCTTATGTGCTTGTCTCGCACCCTTTCAAGCACGATTTTTCTCGCGCCCTCCGAAACGGTTTTCATAACCCTTATTTTTATTCCGTGCTCCATAACGCTCTCTCCTTTGTATGTAAATATTGTTCCTGTAATTTATTATACGCTTATATTTTTGAATAGTCAAGCACCGTATTTTGGACAAAAAAACTCCCGCCTAAGCGGGAGGGAATTGTTGTTGTCAGTCAGCCGTATATTCTTCCGATTCCTCGTCCGGCTGCTCCGATGTGTCGCTGTCAAGCTCTATTGTTTCTTCCTTTTCCTTTTCAAAGCTTACGCCCTCGATGTGAATGTTTACCTTGAGAACGTCAAGTCCGGTCATGGTTTCAACATTGTTCTTTACGTTTTCCTGTATCTCCCATGACAATTCGGGTATTCTTACACCGTAATCCACCACGATATAAAGGTCTATTGTCACGCTTGTTTCGGTCATATCGACCTTTACGCCCTTTGACGGATTCTTTTTTGCTCCGAACATTTCCGCTATTCCGCCCGCAAAGGTGCCTGACATACCCGCCACGCCTTCGACCTCGCTTGTGGCAATGCCGGCGATTGTCGATACAACGTCAACCGATATTTTGATATTGCCTATCGGTTCTTCCTCCGGAGCCGCCTCTGCTTCGGGAGCCTCCTGAGCCTCGGCTTCCTCGTTTAGAGTCTCTTCCTGCTCCTCTGTTTCCTGAACATTCTTGATTTCTTCGTCCATAATGCTACCTCCATTAATTTTTTCCGAATATATTAGTATATATATTATATCACAAAATTTACTTAAGTTCAACTATTTTTACATTTTGTGCAG
>JAJQAT010000072.1 GCA_021203665.1 Bacillota bacterium | reverse complement strand
TGTTCACAATTTGTTCATATTGTTTACAAAATATTCACTCGTTCAAAAACCGTGCCGCACTGACACCGCAACATCGGCAGCGGCGATAGATATTACCTTTATTATACCGGAGGACTGCGATGATTACAGAGTCTCCTTTGACGCGGAGGATGCTGTAAGAGAGGCCGCCGAAAGCGATGAGTGGAGCTATGTGTATACCCCGGGCGGTAGTGCGTATATAAATATATTTGTCAGAAATGAATCCTCGGCGAATTATTCTTATGAGGATGACAGCTTTAAAATCGATTATGCCGATAAAGAGCAGCTTGTAATGGGATATTTGAGCACGGTTATAGACTCCTCATATACGCCCGATTACGGAACTCCCGCGGTCCGCAGAATCGCTGACGCCGCGGTATGGAGCCTTATAAG
Source organism: Bacillota bacterium (assembly GCA_021203665.1). Lineage (GTDB taxonomy): Bacteria > Bacillota > Clostridia > UBA1381 > UBA1381 > Hominilimicola. Next base: position 10,535 of record JAJQAT010000072.1, on the reverse strand, counting down.
CAGCAATCTTGATACAAGCGTTTATTCCAATAAAGCCGGTCAGGTAAATATGTCGCTCCTCGATTCGTGGCTAACACCTCTGTATAAGGAATATGGCTGCGACACGCTTTATGATTATTATGTATATTATTATAATCAGACATACGGAACAAGTATAACCTCGCTTGATGATATATCATATTCGGATTTCTTCACCAAAGTTATGAATTCCGGCGGCGGAAAAAATTATTCATCTCAAGTGCCGGAAAGCGATGAAAAGGTTGCCGATTACCTTACAAGATTCTTTTATAATATGTGTCTTAAAATAAAGCTTGATGATTCGTCGTATGGATATATTCCGAGTTATATAGACGGCACTCAGGAAATTCCCACTCCGCAGACAACCGAATTTGATGCGGCGGAGGTCGGCGGGGACGCGACAGAGGGAAAGCTTTACAGATTGGGATATAATATCGACGGCAACTATACGAACAATCAATATCAATTATCGCCGTACGGATTTGATTTCAGCTTCAGCTTGGTAAATACGGAAATGGAGATTCCGCCGCTTGAAAAATATATCATGGTCGGCGATTCCGAGGAAACAAGCGCTGTAATGTCGCTTTCCGAAGGAGATACTGTAAAATATGAGTTAAAATCCACAATACCCTACGGTGTTGACGGATATTCGAACAGCGAATATCTCTTAACGTTCCATGACCATATGGACGACGCGTTCTCACCCGACCTTGACAGCGTACAGGTGACCGTAAACGGCAAGACGCTTCCGGATGAATTATATGAGGTGACGGATAAGCGAAACGCGGACGACAGCGGCAGCGTGGTCACTGAAGACAATACCGAAGGAGAAACGGAAGAAAATACGGACAGCTTTGACGATGCGGACTGCACCCTTGAGGTTGCGCTTGACCTTATCGAAATATTAGGCTCTGTTGATGATAGCGACGAACCGTATTTCACATCTGATGATATTGGCACCGCCGAAATCGTTGTTACATATTCGGTTGAGGCGGACGAGATTACGAGAGCGGGAGTGTATCAAAACACCGCCGCTCTGGAATATACGACCGCCGGAGGTACGGATTATACGGAAACGGCGCAGACTGACGTTATCACATACGGTATTGAGATATTAAAATACATGAGCGGCAACAGCAATCTTACTTTGCCCAACGCGGAATTTGTGATATATTCCGACGCGGACTGTACTGAGCCGGTTACCGATACTCTGACAACCGATTGGTACGGCGCTGCGGCATATTACGGTCTTGACGCGGGAACGTATTATATCAAGGAGGTTACCGCTCCCGCGGGATATTTGGCGAGCGAAAAGATTGAAACGGTTGTATTACCTGACGATGATGAGGATGGGGACTATATCGTCGGCGTTGAGTTCTCAAACGAGGTTGATTATCCTCCTCTTCAAAAGTCTTTCGTGAACGCGGATGGAGACAGCGTTACAATGTCGCTGTCCGAAGGAGATACTATCGAATATGAGTTAAAATCCACAATACCCTACGGTGTTGACGGCTATTTGGACAGCGAATATCTCTTAACGTTCCACGACCATATGGACGACGCGTTCTCACCCGACCTTGGCAGTATACAGGTGGCTGTAAACGGTAAGACGCTTCCTGAGGAATTATATGAGGTGGAGGATAAGCGAAATGCGGACGACAGCGGCAGCGCGGACACTGAAGACAATACCGAAGGAGAAGCGGAAGAAAATACGGACAGCTTTGACGATACGGGCTGCACCTTTGAGGTTGCGCTTGACCTTATCAAAATATTAGGCTCTGTTGATGATGACAACGAACCGTATTTCACATCCGATGATATTGGCACCGCCGTGGTGACCGTGACATATCCGGTTATTGTGAATGAGGTCAAAGCGGGAGAATATCAGAACACCGCCATTTTGGAATATTCCACATCGCAATCGACAAGCACATATGTTGCTTCGCAGCTTGGCTATACGGAATGGCAGGATACGACTGTTACAACATACGGCGTAAAATTATTTAAATACAATGAAAATGACGATACCATCGGCTTGGCGGAAGCGGTGTTCGGTATTTATTCGGATGAAGACTGCAAACAGAGCGTGACCGATTCCTCCGGCAATGCCGTGGAGCTTACCACGGACGCGGACGGATACGCGTATTATTACGGTCTTGACGCGGGAACGTATTATATCAAGGAGGTTACCGCTCCAACCGGTTATTTATTGAACGATACCGTTAAAACGGTTGTATTCCCGGATGACGACAATGATGGGGACTATATCGTTTCGGTTGACTTCTCAAACGCGCCGGAGCCGACGGCGACTCCGACCGTAGCGCCGACGGCGACAACAGAGGTGCCGGAGCCGACAGCGACTCCGACCGTAGCGCCGACACCGACAACAGAGGTACCGGAGCCGACAGCAACTCCGACCGTAGCGCCGACACCGACAACAGAGGTACCGGAGCCGACAGCGACTCCGACCGTAGAGCCCACGCCCACGGCAAGTCCGTCTCCGACAGCGTCAAGCTCAAGCGGCGGCAGCAGCAGCGCCAGCAGAAAAGGCTCTTTAACCATAACCAAAAATGTAAACGGAGATTCGGACGGCGAGTATGAGGATACGGAATTTACGCTTGACGTAACGATAGGCAGTTCCACTGTTTCGTATTATGTCACGGGCGGCAGCTATGACGGTTATGTGAAATTTACCGGAGGCGAGGCGGAGCTTACCATAAAAGACGGTGAAACGCTTAAGATAGCCAATGTCACTTACGGCAAAAAGTACTCTGTGAAGGAAACGGGATTTGATGCCGATACGTTTGACGCGGCATACAGCGATAACGCATCGGGTACTGTTGCAAGCTCTCTTACGGAGATAACAGTCACAAATAACGTAATTGTGCCTATGATAACAGCGAAGCCCAATGACGACGGTGAAACGAGCGGCGAAACTGTGTTGAATATCGATGATCACTACTCGTACATAGTCGGTTATCCGGACGGCTCCGTGCAGCCGGAGGGATATATAACCCGCGCCGAAGTGGCAACGATATTTTTCCGTATGCTGCGCGATACCGAGAGAAACGCGAGCTGGAGCATGACGAATAATTATCCGGATGTCCGGGATGAAGACTGGTATAATAACGCGGTTTCCACAATGACCGAGTTTGGCAGCGTTCAAGGCTATGAGGACGGCACCTTCCGACCCAACGGTCATATAACGCGTGCCGAACTTGCAGTGATAGCGGCGGGATTCTTCGTTGCCGATGCCGATGATTATACCTACAGCGGAAGATTTTCGGATATAAACGGAGATGAGTGGTATGCCGCGTATATTGAAGTCAGCGCCGCTCAGGGACTTGTGTCCGGCTACGAGGACGGCACGTTCCGCCCTGAAGAATATGTAACCCGTGCCGAGGCTTGCACGATAATTAATCGTACTCTCGGCAGGAATCCCGATTCGGAAAAGCTTTTGCCCGAATCCGTGATGATTACTTGGCCCGACAATTCCGATCCGTCTGCGTGGTATTACGCCGAGATTCAAGAGGCGACCAACTGCCACGGTCACGACTACAATGAAGGCGATGAAGCCGAGACATGGACCGAAAAGCTTGAACAGCGAGACTGGGTACAGTTTGAAAGAATTTGGTCAGATGCGAATTCCGCCGAGGGCGGCGAGGTTGTTGATTGGGATAGCCTTACTATCGGCCGGTGATGAAAATACTTTAAAGCACTTATTTGAAAATAGAAAAAGCGGACAAAATCACAGGTTTTGTCCGCTTTGTTTTTTGCGTAATTGTAATTTAAACAGCGTCGTATAATCTGAGTATTGTCACGATTGACTGCTCGTTTGTGTAGGTTGACTTCGGAGCGAACTCATCGTCGCCTACACCGGACATTACCCCGAGCTTGTTCATCTCGTAAACAGCATCCTTTGCCCAGTCGCTTATATCGCTGTCGTCGCTGTACACATATTCATCCTCATCATCAGTGAAATCCTCATCATTCTCGGATGAATCTTCCGATTCCGCATCGTCGGAATCCTCATCATTCAAGCTTTCCAAAGCATCCGAGAAATCCTCCGCGGCTTCGGATAAATCCTCATAACCCATATACAGCGCGGTCTTATAAAGCAGCACCGCCGCTTCCTCACGCGTTATGGAATTTTGCGGTCTGAATGAGCCGTCGTCATATCCGGATATAATTCCGGCACTGCCCAAAAGCAGCACATTTGTGCTTGTCGAATCGGTAAATTCGGCATCGCCATCCTCGGGAAGCATATCCTTAAGCTCCAGCATACTCGCAAGCACGTCGCAGAACGTTTTGCGCGTCATATCATCGGTATAAACAAGGGTGTCCTTGAGCTGATAGGGGGCAACGTCTAGCGCGTACGCGCGCGTTATCTCGTCCTCCGCCCAGTCTGACGGCTCGTTATCCTCGAATGTGATATTCGGCAGCGGCAGTCTGTGCGCGTAGCTTTCCCAGCTTTGACCGTCCTCGGACTTGTAGCGGACACCGTCCGCGTCCTCGACGTAGTAGCAGCCGTCGTAATACACGGCAAGCTGTATAAGCTTGTCAAAGGCGTATCTGTCAACTATATTGTAATCCTCGTCCAGATAATAAATGTTTTTCACCATATCCCAGTGGGTTGTGTAATAATAGGGGCAGCCGTCCCATTCAATCCAGCGCAGCATATAACCCGTATCGGTTTCGACAAGCTCAAAGCTGTCGTAGTTGCCGCGGATTATATCCTTGACATCCTGCGGAAGCTCATCCTCAACCTCGCTCGCGAGAACGCCCGTTGTTATGGGTCCCTCGGCGGCGCGCGGCTCGTTTAGGTAATCCTCGTAGGTTTTGCCCATGCTGCTTTCGCTGTAAACCTGAAAGGAGTTTCGTATTCCGCCGACATAATTAATCGGCAGAACCATATTGATTGAAAATTCCTTTTCGCTGTTCGCGGGAATAAGCACGCTCGCCATTGTGTCCTTTGTCGCGGGATTGTTTTCGCCCTTTAAAAATCCGCTGTGGGCGCCGTCCTCGTCAACCACGTAAACGGCTATGCTTGACGCGGTTTCCGCAACGTATTCGAAATACTTATCCTCGTTTGTGGCGTTTGTTACCTTTAAATTATAGCACTCGATAACGCCGTAATTTCCCATACTGCACGCGTAGCCCTCGTTGTTTCTCTTTACGGACAGCTCGTAATTCGGCTCGTAATCCTCGGCGGAATACCAGGTTGATGAGTTTGGATACGCCGCCGTGTCGCTGTGGTACGGGTCCCAGGTCCATATGTTGTTTTTATTTTTGCTTTTGACCTTGGAGCCGTAGTAATCGAGCTTTGAATCATCCTCGTATGTCAGCGTCAGCAGGTCGGATTCCACGGCTATGCTTTTTGACCATATATCGTCCTGAGGACTTAGGTGACTGCACCACGCCGTGGTGACATAGCCGTCCGGCTGATATTGATTATACACCTTGTTTGAAAAATAATCGCCGTCCTTCATCGAGCTTGTTATGGTATATTCAAGGTCAACATTTACCTTTGGAAGAGAATCGGCGATGCCCTTTTGCGTTCTCGTGTACGAGTACGCGCCGAAAGCCGCATCCGGGTCGAAGCTGCTCCTGTCGCCCAATTCATCGCCGGACTTAAATGCCGCCACGTTGAAATTTAAAACACCGTAATTAACGGACAGCTCGCCCATTATCTGTACCGGCTTGCCGTATTTTACGGCGGTGTAGCCGTCCATATAATCACTGAGCCAAACGGTTTCACCCTTTTTTATTTCAATGGTTACGCTCTCGTAGGGCTGCGCCTCGTAAAGCCATGAGCCGTTAAGCTCCGTGAGGTTTACTCCCAAATATGAGGTAAGACCGCGCAGACAGCTGAACTTGTTTGTTTCCTTTGCCCATGTTCCGTCACTGTATATAAACGCCTCGTCCGTGGGAGTGTCAAAGAACGCCTTGTTTATCGTAATTTCACAGTCCTTTACGGCTGTAAGCTCAACGTCAAGCTCAATATTGAATCCCATGCCGTATCCGTCCTCGGTATCGGTGCTGTTTATGTGGCAGATAAGAAAATCATAAAGGTCGGGCTCAAGATTTTCGTTATTCATTATGTAAGCGGGTTCATACTCGTCGCTGTTCATCAAATCATCGTTGTGAATCGCCTCTGGGTTGTTGCAGAAAATCCATTTTCCGCCGCCCTCGGGAGTGAACGTAATATCCGCGGCGCTTACGCTTATGCTTATCGTCATAGCGAAAACCGCCGCCGTAGCAGCCAATATCTTTTTCAAATGATTATCCTCCTTAAAAATTATTAAAGTCTTTCATCATACGGATACAATTCGCCTGCGCGCATCATTTCAATCATATCCCATACGGAGCATTTGCCCTCGTCGTCTTGTGTGCTGAAGGGCACAAGCAAATCATCCTCGCCCATTTCAAGCGTTTGCCATATTCTTTCGAGATTAGGCTCAATCTCGCTTTTTTTCAGCTTATCCATCTTCGTGGCTATGACAATAAGACTGTCGTGATAATGCCGTATCCATTCAGCCATTTGTATATCGTCCTTTGTCGGATTATGACGGCTGTCAACAAGCAAAAGCGTCTGCACAAGCGGCTCGCGGTTCGCGAGATAATCCTCCATCATTTTGCCCCATTTTTCGGTTTCCTGCTTCGAACGCTGCGCGTAGCCGTATCCGGGCAAATCCACAAGGTAGACGGTGTCGTCTATATTATAAAAATTTATCGTGGCGGTTTTGCCGGGAGTGCCGGAAACGCGCGCGAGGGATTTTCTGTTTAAAAGCTTGTTTATAAGCGATGATTTTCCGACGTTTGAGCGTCCCGCGAAAGCAAACTCCATAAGACCGTCCGTTGGGTATTGATTGGGGCGTACCGCCGAAATAGTAAGGCTTGCGTTATGTATATTCATTTTTTTGCCTCCTTTTTATTGTAAAGCGTTTTCAAGCACCGTTTCCATACTGCTTACGGGAATAAAGTTAAGATTTTTCCTTATTTCCTGAGGCACATCGTCTATGTCGGGCTTGTTTTTCTCCGGTATTATTATATCCGTTATTCCCGCGCGGTATGCGGCGAGAGATTTTTCCTTGAGTCCGCCTATCGGCAGCACGCGTCCGCGCAGGGTGATTTCACCCGTCATTGCAATATCGTTTCTGACGGGATTTTTTGTAAGCGCGCTTACAAGCGCGGTTGCCATTGTTATTCCCGCCGACGGACCGTCCTTCGGTACCGCGCCCTCGGGAACGTGTATATGTATATCCTTTGTTTTATGGAAGCTCTCGCTTATGCCGAGCTCCTTTGAGTTGGCGCGTATGTAGCTTATCGCCGTCACCGCGCTTTCCTTCATAACGTCGCCGAGCTTGCCGGTAAGCTCCACCTTGCCTGTGCCCGGCATTACGTTCACCTCGATGGACAGCGTTTCGCCACCCACCGACGTCCACGCAAGTCCGCGCGCGACGCCGATTTCGCTATGCTCGTTCATCATGTCAAAGCTGTAGCGTTCCTTACCCAAATAATCCGCGAGATTTTTTTCGGTTACCTTTACGGATTTTTTGCGCGATTCAAGAAGCTGCTTTGCCGCCTTTCGGCATATTTTGTCTATTTGTCCCTCAAGCTTTCTGACGCCCGCCTCTCTTGTGTAATGCTCGATTATTGACTTAACCGCGCCGTCGGAAACGCTTATCATACCGCTTTCAAGACCGCATTTCTCCGCCGATTTTTTAATGAGATAATCCTTTGCGATATGGAATTTTTCATTGCTCGTATAGCCGGAAAGCTCTATGATTTCCATTCTGTCCAAAAGCGGCGCCGAAACGGTGTCGAGGGTGTTCGCCGTGGTGATAAACAGCACCTGCGACAAGTCAAACGGCACCTCAAGATAATGGTCGCGGAAGGACGCGTTTTGCTCGTAGTCAAGCACCTCCAAAAGTGCCGCCGACGGGTCGCCCTTATAGTCCGCGCCCATTTTGTCTATCTCGTCAAGCAGAATCAGCGGGTTTTTGACCTTAGCCTCTTTCATCGCCGCCATTATTCTGCCCTCCATGGCGCCGATGTAGGTTTTCCTGTGACCTCTTATATCCGCCTCGTCATGAATGCCGCCGAGGGATATTCTCACGTATTTTCTGCCCAAAGCGCGCGCTATCGACTTTGCCACGGAGGTTTTGCCCACTCCCGGAGGACCCACAAAGCAAAGAATTGTGCCGTTTTTGCCCTTGGTCATTTGCCGTACCGCGAGATATTCCAAAACCCTTTCCTTGACCTTTTCAAGTCCGTAATGGTCCTCGTTTAAAATATTCTCCGCGTTTTTCACGTCAAAGCTTTCCTTTGTCTGCTTGTTCCAGGGCATTTCAAGCACGGTGTCAAGATAATTTCTTATAACATAGCTTTCCGAGGAGGACGAAGGCATTTTCGCGAATCTGTCCGTTTCCTTTAAAAGCTTGTTCTTTGTATCGGAGCTTGTTTTAAGCTTTTTTATCTTGTCGGTATACTCCTTGACCTCCGCCTTTATTCCGTCGCTGTCGCCCAGCTCGTCCTGTATGACGCGCAGCTGCTCGCGCAGATAATACTCTCTTTGGTTTTTATCGAGACGCGCCTTTACCTTTTGAGCGATTTGCTGCTCTATTTTCAGCACCTCGAGGCGGTTTTGTATCGCCGTTATCAAAAGCTCCGTTCTTTCGTAAACGTCAAAGGTTTCAAGAATATTTTGGCGCGTTTCAATTTCAAGCTCTATGCCCGCCGCTATGGTGTCGCACAGCTCCGACGGATTGCTTATTGACATTACCTGAATGAAGTTCTCCGCGGCAAGCTTCGGATTTTGCGAAAAATATTCCTCGTAGGACTTCTTCAACCGTCTTACATACGCCTCCTTAAGCGGCGTGTTTTGCGTATACGCGTCGTTATATTCCGCGATGCCCGCCCTAAAGTACGGCTTTTCGGAAACAATTTCGTCAATTATTCCGCGGCTTACTCCTCTTACTATTACTCTTGTTATGCCGCCGGGCATACGCATAACCTGCTTTATGACCGCTATTGTGCCTATTTCGTATATATCCTTAAATGTAGGATTTTCGTTGCTTATGTCCTTTTGCGCGGCAAGAAAGACGATTGAATTATCCGCCGCCGCTGCTTCAAGCGCCTTGACGGATACCTCGCGCGCCGCGTCAAAATTCAGCGTCATATGCGGAAACAGCACCATCCCGCGCATAGGAATCACCGGCATATATTTAAGTTCCAATTCCAATTCAAATTCACTCCCATGATTTTCTGCATAAAGCGGTGTCCGCCCCGACGGGACAGTCCGCTCATTTTTTGTAATAATACTATTATATAATTTTTTCCGTTACATTTCAACTGTTTTTTTATTGAATTTAAAAAACGGCTCCGTTTAAGAAGCCGGTTACGGTTTATACAACCCTTTATTACGCCGTCAATGGCATACCTTACACGCCTCGCGTCCTTGAGCCTTTGCCTCCTCAAGAGTTATCTGATACTTGTTTCCTTTGAGCGTACGGCAATTTTCTTTGTGATATTTGGTGCCTGTTTCGCCAATCCATACCATTGTCGATTGGGAGGAGGACTGCGCCGCCGCTTTTTTAGCCGCCTCTTCCTCGGCGGCAACGCGGAGAGCCTCTTCCTTTGCGGCTTTCTTTTCGCTAAGCTCCGCCTGCTTTTGCTGCGTGTCGGTATCCAAAGCGGCTATATCCATGTTAAGCTGTGAAATTGTGTCGGTATACTCCGTTTTCTTTTCATCGTATTCCCGCATGGCGGTTTGAACGGACTCCTTTTCCGCCAGCTCGCCGTCAAGCTCCGACTTATTGCTTGAAAGAAGCTCGATTTCCCGCTCCGCGTCGGAATTTTGGCTCTCAATATCCTCAACAGCCGTTTGAAGCTCCGCCTCGACGGAATTATTCAAGCTTTGCGCGCCGCCTATGCCGTATGCCGCGAACGACAATACAAGCGCGGCGGCTAACGTTACCGCGACAGCCTTAATGCTCGGCGTTATTTCCTTGGACATAAAATTTTTTATAAAATTCATCATATTACCCTCCGAATTAATATTGCGACAACTCGTTTTCAATATCGGTCAGGGTCTGTTCCTTTTCCGATTTTTGAGCCGTAAGACTGCTTACCTGATCGGAAAGACCTTGAATTTCCGAGTTATAGGACTCCTGCTTTGATTCGAAGTCGGCAACGGTGTCTATTTGAGCCTGAATATCGGCAATTTCCGCGTTCAGCGTTTCGATTTGCTCGGTGTAATCCTCATATAATATTTCCGCCTCGATCAGCTCGTCATAGGAGGACTTCTTTTCATTAACGGCTTTCTCGATGCGCGTGCTGTCGTAATCCCTCGATGCGCCGCATATGTATGCCGCCGCGATTACAGCCGCCAAAACGGCGTATACAATCACAATAATGTACCCCTTAACCCTTGGAAGCCGCCTTGCCGCGGCGGGCGTTTGCTCCTTAATATTAACGTCATTTTCCATTTTAAATCCCCCGTATTTCATATGAAT